>JAENXI010000009.1 GCA_016649625.1 Candidatus Bathyarchaeota archaeon | reverse complement strand
ATAGATACAATAAGATTCCCCATTACGCATAACCTATGAATTTATCGCACGAAGCTACGTCGATAAGATAAGGGTTGTGGAAAAATCATAATCAAATCGATGACTTATTGGCGCAAGTGTTCCTTTGCAAAAATACAATAATTGATGTGCGTAGTTATTTAACCAAAAGCGTAGTGTTTTCTAATTTTTCGCTTAATTTCCCATGAACATTGTAGACCTAGGGGAAACTCTACATAATCACCTTTACCAAACTCAACTTCTCCATCTGAAGTTTTAACAATTGCTTTTCCCTCAAGAATTAAACATGTTTCTTTTGTATCATACTCCCAAGGAAAAACAGATTCTTCTTTTTCCCAGATTGGCCATGATTTAGCTTCCGCAATTTCTTTATCGTTGGGTTTTTTGATTTTAGGTTTCATTTGTTATCTCTTTTTTCTGTTCATTTTCCATTTAATAAATCTTTAATCTAAAAACAAAATTTTTCGATGAAAATAAGTAATCATCAGTTTTCTTAATTTAGTTAAAATAACTTAGAATCTTTAGCAAAAATAATGTATTTTTTTATAAAAACGAGACTAGTTTTCTAGATCTGGTATGTGTTCAAGAATTTTGGAAATTTGCTCAAGCAAGGATTTATCCAATTTTTGATTTAATTCTATATCTTCAAATGACATGCACTTCACAGACTCTTTTTTAATATTTCCTCTTTTTATAATTCTTCTCTTTGTTTTTACTTCGAACTTCGAAGTAGTTAATTCTACGTTTTTAAGAAATTGAATTATTAGTATAAAATTTACGTGTTTTTGAGTCATAAATTTAGTTATTTGTGTGAATTATTGAAAAATTATTTTTTTAATGATTCTATTACCAAAAACTGGTGGAAGATATTTAGTAGCCCGGGAGAGAATCGAACTCTCGTCTAAGGCTCCAAAGGCCTTTATGCTTGGCCGCTACACCACCGGGCTTCTTTTAAATTAATAGTAAGAACTATGAATTATGTTTTCTTCTCCGTTAAGATGTTCACGTTCTAATAAGTATTCTCGATTGATACTTATGCAATGATAATCATTGTTTTGGTTATTCATTAAGGCTAAATATGTTTAGATCAATACGATTAATTCCAATTGAGAATGTTTTGAGTTGTTGATGTTTTGTTGCTATTTTATTGAACTATGTATGGAATGCCAATAGCAAAACAGTAAAACTTAAATATGTGAACGGCGAATCGCTTAGTTTGCGTGGTCCTTGGACTGTTTTCTCTTAATTATTGAGAATAAAGTACATGTCTACGTATTATAATTGGAGCCAAAATTATGAGTAAAAAAGAAACTGCCCCGCAAAATCGGCAAGCAAATAAATGTCAAGAATGCGGTAGCCCCAATCGTGTTCACGATTATGATACTGGGGAAACTGTTTGCGGTGGCTGTGGTCTTGTCTTGTACGAGACAATGATGGATAAAGGACCAGAATGGCGCGCATTTACACAAGAAGAAAAAACCTCTAGGAGCCGTGTTGGTGTGCCTACTTCTTATTCTGTTCACGATAAAGGATTATCCACCGCAATCAGTCAAGTGGATCGTGACGCTTTTGGAAGAAAACTACCTCTAGCCACAAGATTGCAAATGTGGCGATTAAGAAAATGGCAAATACGTTCTAGAGTACATTCATCTATAGACAGAAACCTAGCCCAAGCAATGGCCGAGTTAGACCGATTATCTGATAAAGTCTATATCCCATCTCAGATTAAAGAAAAAGCTGCAGTGATTTATCGTAAAGCACTTGATAAAGGATTAGTTCGTGGACGATCAATAGCGGCAATAGCTGCTGCGGCTCTTTATGCTGCCTGTCGTGGAAGTGCAACACCAAGAACTTTACGTGAAATATCCGAAGCAAGTTTAGTAGATAAGAAAGACGTTGCAAGATGTTATAGGCTTTTGTTACGCGAATTAGATATTCACATGCCAATTGCTGATCCACTAACTTATGTTTCTAAAATTGCTGAAAGAACAGGGATTTCAGGCAAAACACAAGGTTTAGCTATAGGAATCCTGAGAGAAGCCCGAAGAAAACGTGCTGCTGCTGGAAAAGATCCTATGGGATTGGCTGCTGCAGCTCTTTATATAGCTTGTTTAAAAAATAGTGAAAAGAAAACACAAAAAGATATTGCGGAAGCAGCTGGAGTAACAGAGGTTACCGTCAGAAACAGGTACAAAACATTAAAGAAACAATTAAATCTAACGACGCCAGATTAGAGTTTTTACAACCCCTCATCTTCTTTTTTTTCGAGTTCCAAAAATATTGGACCTATATATCCACATTTATTGCAAACATACTTAGTAGGAGTTAACCAACTATCAAAACAACTAGAGGTCTTAATTTCAGGACTACAACATTTTGGGCAAAAAATTCTCGTCGGACTTCTATGTTTTATATTTTTAAATAATTCAGTAACATTTCGCAAAAACTTCATAGAACTCTGACATCTCAACAAATAGATTATTGAATTTCAATATTTTCTGCAGGATAACCCAGTTTCTTAATAAGAAATTCGCGAACTCTTTCACGATGATCTCCTTGAAGCATTATTTGTTCATTCTTCGATGTTCCACCACAAGCACAAAAATTCTTTAATTTTTGAGCAATATCAGAGATTTTTGTAATCTTATCTTCCATGCCATCAACAACAGTGTTAGACCTATTAAACTTCCGTGTTTCCAATCTAATTCTAATCCTCTGTTGCTCTTTTTCTATCTCACCACAAACGCATAAATCGTTTGGAAGTCCACATGTCGAACAAACTTCACCCATGACGCTCAAAGCTGCTATGGTCATTGAGATATATAAAAGTTTCAAATCTATTTTCCAGAAAAAACCTCAAAATATTTGCTTCAAATCAACTTTAATTTTTTTTTAACTTATTCCAGAAGAATTAAATCTGATCCGTTTTTAAGTATAGCTTATGACTGGCTTTTTTGATTTCATCAAAGAAGAAGACATGTGTTTGTTTACTGACTTTTACGAATTAGCCATGTGCGCTAGTTATTTGGATAACAAGAAACTTGAACTAGCGACTTTTGACTTGTTAATACGAAATATGCCTAAATATCGGTCTTATTTCTTGTTTGCAGGTCTTGAGCAAGTTCTTTTATTCTTAAAAAATATTAGATTTACTGATAAACATCTTCTCTACCTTAGAAAACAAGGATTTAGTACTAATTTTTTAGATTATCTTCAAAATTTTAGATTTACTGGTGATGTTTGGGCTCTTCCCGAAGGAAGCATAGCTTTTCAGAATGAACCTCTTATTCGAATTACAGCACCAATAATAGAAGCTCAAATAGTAGAAACTTTCCTTCTTAACACAATTAATCTACAAACTATGATTGCTACAAAGGCTTCTAGAATAGTTGAAGCAGCTAAAGGCAAGCCGGTTATAGAATTTGGTTTAAGACGAGAACATGGCATAGACGCTGGGATGAAAGTTGCTCGTTGTAGTTTTATTGCAGGTTGTGAAGGAACATCTAATGTTTTAGCTGGAAAGAAATATGGTATTCCTCTATTTGGAACTATGGCACACTCTTTTATTATGTCATATGAAAAAGAAATAGATGCTTTTCGAGCGTTTACAAAAACCTTTCCAGATAAAACTACGCTTCTGATTGACACTTATGATGAAATTGGAGGGGTGAATAATGCTATTTTAATCGCTAAAGAACTTGAAAAGTTGGGATACAAATTGGGAGGGGTTAGATTGGATAGTGGTAATTTAGCTAAAACCAGTAAAAAAATTAGAAATTTATTAGATAATAATGATCTAGCTTATGTTAAGATCTTTGCAAGTGGTGATTTGGATGAATTTAAAATTACTAAATTGCTTGAAAAAATAGCTAGAATTGACTTTTTTGGAGTTGGAACAAAATTAGGCACATCTGCAGACAGGCCGTATCTGGATGTAATCTATAAACTCTGTGAGATTATGAACAATAAAGGTATTTTTTCACCCATAATGAAGCTTAGTGAAGCTAAAACAACTTTTCCAGGCAGAAAACAGGTGTACAGATTCAAAGATGCTTCTGGAAATTTTGCCTATGACATAGTTGCTCTAGACAAAGAGATCCTAACTGGTGAATCTTTACTCATTAAAGTAATGGAAAAGGGGGAATTAATCTATAATCTTCCTTCCATTGAGAGAATACGCAATTACGCAAAAGCAAGCCTTCAAAAACTTCCAGCTAAATATAAAAAAATCAATACCCCTCAAAAATATCCTGTAAAATTAAGTCAAAATTTAGAAACTCTAACAAGAAAACTAATCATACAACTAGGAAAAAAGAAAATTAATACTAAGATTTAGGATACAATCCATCTTAGTAAATTTATGAACACAACTTCTAAAATTGAAGCAATACAAAATACTCCATATACGCCAACAAGACTTTTTATTGAAAGCATCCTATTCAAAGTTTTTTTAATAGCTAAATAAATTCCGTAACCCTCAACAATTCCAATGGGCATACTAATCAATAGAATCAATGGCAAAAACTCAAGGTCTACTCTACCAACAATTAGAGTTGCACCACGAAGAATGCTGATAAAAACTATAATACAAGCAAAAATAGATGCAAATGTCTTTGGATGAGTTACTATGATATCCGCATATTTCTCTCTCTTGAAAAAATCTAAGAAAACAAGTCTGACATAGAACGACATCCCCAAAACAATTAATGATACAACCAACGCGTTATGGACGAACAACATAATAATGGCCAATAATGAATTTTGAAGAATTTCGCCAAGAACTCCGAAGAAAAAAATATTTTCTAAATATGCCAATACTAAAAAAACTACGAAAGCTAGCCCCAATAATGCTGTATTTCTCTTGCTGTACAAATTTCTTTCTCCAAGCATAGAGCAACTATTCAGATAAAAGACCATAAAAGTTTTGTGAACTATATATTCTGAAGGGACTTCAATGGCTAATTTTTTGTTTTCCAACTTTTTTATGCCATAATTACAAAAAAAATCTCATTATTCACTCAAAAACCAGAATTGGCAAAGACTTAATAATCTTCTATATGAAGGATATTTGCTATAAAAAGGGGATTATATAATGCAAAATAATCCGGCTATAGTTTCTGTTGGCCGAACAAAATTTGGGGAGCATTATGGAAAAAAGCCCGAGAAGCTTATAGAAGAGGCTTGGCTAGTTGCATCAAACGAGTGCCACCTGGAACGAAAAAATCTAGAAGCGTGTTATCTTTCAGATTGTTTTCTTCCAATTACTAACAAACTAGGTTTAGAGGAAGGCTTTCTATCTGAACTCACTCAACTTCATGTTCCCATGGAGGTTACAAGTTCTGTTAGTGCTGCTTTGTTAGCTGCGTGCAATGCAATCAAAGCAGGAACCTATGACACTGTCTTAGTTGGTGGAATAGAGAAGATGACTGATAGATGGGATAAAATTCGCGATGATCTTATGCTTCTTGAAGACCCATGGAGCTATTATGCTGGTTGTACACCTGAAGCAAATCATGAACTCATGCTAAGGGCTTACATGAATAAGTATGGAATAACTGGGGATAACATAGAAAAACTAAATCTTGCTCTGGCAAAAGTAGCAGTTAAAAATCATGCTCACGCACTAAAAAACAAGTTTGCCCAATTTCATCGAAGAATAACTATAGAACAGGTTTTAAGCGCAAGGAAAAACGCCAGAAAACCATTGGGGTTGTATGATTTTGCGCCTATATCTGATGGCGCTTCAGCATTAATACTTACTAGCTCGAGTCTTGCAAAGAAAATGACTGATCATCCCATTTATGTTTTGGGTGGTTCGTCCGCTACAGATTTTCTAACTTTTCCTTCAAGAGAAGATCTTGCCGGTTTTTCTGCTACCCGAAATGCGATGAGAAAAGCTTTGAAGATGGCTAATCTTTCACCTTTAGATATCCAGTTGGCTGAAGTATATGACCAATCTACAGTTATGGAGCTCATTTCACTTGAAGACTTAGGGTTTTGTGAAAAAGGGACTGCTTGGACATGTATACGTGGAAGTTGTGAAGATTACGATGGATATTATGAAGTACATGGGAAAAAAATATTTGTAAATATGAATGGGGGTCTAAAAGCAGACGGAAATCCTATAGGTGCAACAGGTGGCGCACAAATCTTTGAAGTATTTAAACAATTAAGAAATGAAGCTGATGAACGCCAAGTGATATTAAATGAGAATCCACCAAAATTTGGGTGTATTCAAGAACTTGAAGGCTTTGGCACTAAAGCGTATATTACCATTTTAGGAGACAAATAAATTGAGTAGTGAACCTATTGAAAGAAGAGTTTCTTATATTGGAGATTGTTTAAGAGCCTGCCGATGTGGCATTTGTGGAAAAGAATACTTCGAAATTAGAGACTATTGTGGTGATTGTGGAAGAAAAAGTTTAGGAAAAATGCGTAACATTACCTTATTCTATGATAAAGGTAAACTTGAGTTATGTACTCTGATAAATGAACCTACAAACAAATTTAGAAAGTTAGGTAGTTATATCTATGGAATAGTGTCGTTTCATAATGGAAAAATCAAAATTCCTGGGAGAATAACCGACCAAATCCTTAAAAAAGATGAAATTGTTGATTTTTCAAAACTTGAAGGTCGTGAAGTTATTCCAAGGTTTCGGAGACGTTATTCTGTAGGTCCTAGCGAGGTTATACCGACAATTTCTTTAGCTTTCACTTTAGCTGATGAATATTATCCGTATCAAGAATACAAAATAATTGCTCCAAGTAAAGAATACAAACTTCCAGGAATTGTTGGTTATGGTGTTTATACTTCACGGTTTAGGATCAAAGAAAATCGTATTGAACGTGCTGTTCCATTTATTGATGAGGACTCAATAACTGCCGCAGTTGAAGCGGGTAAGTTTGCTTTGATACACTCAGCAATTGATAGTGCATCTATAGGTAAAGTCTATGTAGGTTCTGAATCCAATCCTTATTCTGTTAAGCCAATAGCATCAAAGGTTGCACAAGTCTTAAGGTTAGGTGAAGAAGTGGAAGATATGCAAGCTGTTGATGCTGTGGACACTGAATTTGCTTGCAAAGCTGCTTCAAGCATGTTTAAAGATGCTGCTTCACTTGTTAATTATCCAGAATCTGGTATACAATATGCCATGGTTATTGGTGCTGATAATTCTCAGGCTGCCCCTAGAGGGTGTCCTGGAGGCGAACTTGATGCTTTTGTTGGTTTTGGAGGAGCTGCCTATATTTTTGGGAAAGCTGATGTTATTGCTGAAATTGAAGGTTGGTACTCGGTTACTTCTGATACGCCTGATTTTTGGAGAAGAGATGGTCAACCTTTTCCTTTGCATGGAGGTCGTTTTACTGGTGATCCAGCCTATTTTAAACATGTAAAAAAAGCTACTACAAAACTTATGGAAAAATTCAATCTCAAACCAGAGGATATTGACTATTTTGTTACACATCAGCCTAATCCTAGTTTTCCAGTTAAGGTTGCAAGACAGCTTGGATTTAAAGAAGATCAATACTCAATCTCGCTTCAGGTGAACAAATTTGGGAATACTTATTCTGGATGTTCACTTATAGGTTTGGCTGCGGTTTTAGATGTAGCTCAATCAGATAATAGAATTCTTGTGACTAGTTATGGTTCAGGTGCAGGAAGTGATTCATATTTGCTTAGAACCACTAACCAAATTGTTGAAAAAAGGAAACGTCAAAAGATAAATATAAAATCCCAAACAGAAAATCCGTTTATTGAGTTTGTTGATTACACAACTTATCGTCGACTTAAGTTGGGAATGTGACAAACATTTAATAAACTCAACTGTGGAAGAGCTAACTGAGTTGACGGTCTTGGCAGTTAAAGAAGTACTTGGAGATATTCTTAGAGTTTTATATGCTCCTCACAAGGTATTCAAGGATGTAATAAAAAATCCAGGTTACTTGGGTCCTGCAATATTGTTAATTATTTTCGTTTTAGCTCAAGTTGGGTCTTCTTACCTAGTTGCTTCGAGATCATATATTGAACAGACTAATCCTTTGGGTGATGTTGGTGATAGTTGGACAGGCAATGCACTAAATTGGGAATCAACTCCTGGTGTTGTTATCAGCGACAATACTGTTGATTTCATAAACAGTACATTGTATTATGGAACTACGAGTATAGAATTTGTGGCTTCTGATCTACAATCAATTAGTATGGGGTTACCTGATTTTGGGGATTCCGTGAATTGTGGACCAGAAGGATTTAATAACGTTTCTTTGAGAGTGAAGATTATTTCTCCTGATTCTAATCCTGAGTCTGTATATTTAGTTTTATCTTCTTTAGATGAATCTAGTTTTGTTTATGACATAACTGACGAATTTAAAAATAGTAATGATGTTTGGACTAATTTGACCCTACCTGTTGGTTATGGAGATTGGACTAGCGGTGGGAATACAGCTGTCTGGGAAAATATAACTGGTTTGAATCTTGAATTTAGTTGGTCTGTTAACTCTACTGTAAATATACTTCTTGATGGTCTCTTCTTTAGAGGTGATTTTAGAGGACCTCTTGAATTATATGGAGTTTCTTATTTTGCTTCATCAGCAATTAATGCTGTTGCTCCATTTCTTTTTGAATGGCTTTTGTTAAGTGGTTTTATGTACCTGTTAATAAAAGGCTTAAAGAGCGAAAGTGAAGTGGTGTGGAGAACTTTAATGGTTGCTGTTGGATACTCATTAGTTACGATAGTTATTCAGGCTCTACTATTGATGTTTGTTTATACTTCTTTACCTGACATTTATTATCCATTGGAAGTTCTTGCAGGAACTACTGGAGAATTTGAAGTCGCCTACCAGGTTATTATAGACAAAATTGCGTTTGTATCTAATGTTGGTAGCGTAATACAAGTGGCGGTATACGTTTGGATAGTTGCATTAGGGACATTTATTACTAACACAATAACCGACTTAGGTTGGATGAAAAGTCTTTTGGTATCAGGAGTTAGTTTACTGTTAACTGTAATTGTTCTAGGTTTTCTGCTTTAATTTAGGTTGGGCATTAGTCGTTAACCGTAAGCTCAAATTTTTTTTGTTTTTTCAAAGCTGAAATAGTCACATTTTTTGCACTAAGCTCTCTATTCTGAACGGTTAGCAAGATTTATATGGCTGAATGGTCCCTTTTGGAATTGCAAATTAACCTCTTTCGAGACATTTTGTCTCGAGATGAGAAAAACGATTAGGAGATTTAAAAACTTGAAAATTAGCGAATTAAGGGATGGAATGAAAAGAATTAGTGTAGAAGCAAAAGTTGTTGAAAAAGGTGAACCTCGACAAGTCAACTCTAGATATAAAGATGAAACGTACACAATAGCTGATGTTATGGTTGCAGATGAATCGGGAAGCATAAAACTTACACTGTGGAACGAACAAATAGATCAGGTAGATGTAAACAATACTGTCAAGATTGAAAATGGATATATTACAAGCTTTAGAGGCGAAATCCAACTCAATGTTGGAAAATATGGAACTATGACTGTGGAGTAATCCACTTACTTAGCAAATCTTTTTTTCGTATTTATCTTTTCACATAATTTTTTTTATTTATATTGATATTTTCAAATGTTAATTAAAAAATGAAAGATGTTTTTCTTAAATGTCTACTAACAAATTGAAAGTAAAAGGTATTTTATTCGATTTAGATGGTACTTTGGTTGATTCAAAGCCTGCTTATTTGGAAGCTGCACGACTTACTTTTAGAAAGCTAGGGTTAACTCCCTTAACAGATGCGGCTGCTATTGAATTACCAAGAAGACTTGAGCAAAAACTACCTCTAAATCTGAATATTGAAAATAACCTATCGACTTTTTTAGAGATATATTTCAACTTTTTTTACTCAATTTCAGGATCAGAAACTAAACTCATATCGAATGTTTCAAAAACATTAAACTCTCTCTCAAAAAAAATGAGACTCGCTCTGGTAACCATGCGTTCGACTCCAAAAAATTCTCTCATTAAAGAATTGGAAAAATTTAACATTGCAAAATACTTTGATACAATAGTGACTGCGTTAGATACTTGTAAACCCAAACCATCTCCTGAAGCTCTGCTAAAATGTGTATCTGCTATGAATCTTGATGTAAGTGATTGTATTATTGTAGGTGACTCAGTTAATGATATGAGGGCTGGTAGAGCTGCAAATGTAAAAACTGTTGCAGTTTTGTCTGGAATTTTTTCTTTTCAAGAACTAGCTAAAGAAAAACCTAATTTAATCTTGCCAAACATCACTTTTCTTCCTGATTTTATTGAGTAGTTCTCTTTTCTAATATATCTAAGAGTGAAATATTGCTAAAAATTGCCTAAAGCAGTTATATGTGGTAAGAAAATAAAGCTTATTAAATCCTCTGTGCTAAATGAGTGTGGAGAGGGCTTTAGGAGCGGATATTCATGAATTTCCTAGAGATTATGTTAGGGGAAAAACTAAGAGACGAAGATTCAGCTTTGGAAATTAGAGGGTCAGATCGTAAAGTTCTACAAGTTGCTTGTCAAGACTTTACAAATTTTCTAAAATACCACTGGGATTTGATAGGAAGGGAAGCTAGCGAATGCGATTTGGTTGAGAAACTTGAAAAACTCTATAAGGAAAATCCTGATGAACTAGAAGAGTTTTTGTCGGTTTGGATTGGTGTTTGGCTTAAAAAATGGAAACAACGTGTTAAATTGCTTATAGGATCTCAAAACTCTAGCAAATGGAATAAAGCTTCAAAAAACATACGTGATGCAGATCCAATTTGGAAAAAAATTGAACGAAAAAAGGAAATGCAGGAAATTGTGGTTTCCACTCTAATAAAAAATGGGGAGATATGTGGAACTGAAATCCTCTCTGAAAATCTTTTAAAAATGGCTCTTGGAGAAAAAAACATGGAATCTCTTGAAGACAAAGAGCGAATTTTTACTGCTGTAAATAACACTCTAAGGAAAGCCAGAGATATGGCTCAAAGCAGTGGTCCACTTATCTTTGTCAAAATTGATAAAGGATACTACGGTACAAGAAACTAATTACCAAATTTTTTATTTCTAATATCAACTAGAAAAGAAAAAATAAAATTTTGTTGAGTTAATGCTGATTATGCTATTCTTTGTCTTTGAATAGTTTTAGTTGCCCAACTGTATTTTCTTATAGTTGCAGTTTCTCCATAACCACAGGCTGCACATCTCTTTTTGCGTACATGATAAGCACGTCTTCCACATCGCCTACAACGTATGTGTACCATTTTGCCTGAATGTTTGCCAAAAGCTGGTGTTCCGCTTCCCATGATACTCACCTAGGTGGAGGCGAAATAAGGACTACGTTATCTCCACGTACTATAATAAGTCCTAGTTTTTTTGCATTTTCTATGTCTGTGGTGTCATCAGTTTCTTCTAAAACAAGATTTAGATGCTGATCAAAACCCTTGAGTTTTCCACGCAGCTTCTTTCCTCCTCTCAAGCGAACAAGTACAACTTTTCCAACATTCTGTTCAAGGATTTCAGTAGTCATTTCACTCATTTGATGCATCTCTTTTCCCTTTTATGTCATGTATACTTTACATTTTAACATTTAAACCTATTCCCCATAAGTGATGATATCACCTGAACTCTCTTTTTCATCTTTTTTTGCTATCATCTGTTTTAATGAACTGATTTCTTGTCTGAATTTTTCTGATGTATCTTTTTTGAACTTTCTTATTTCTTTACTTCAAATAATCACGATTTTGTTCTTAAGTCCAGACTTGTAATAGTATTGTGTAAATGTCCCGGTTATTTTTAATTGTGATATTTTTTCTTATCCGTTTCAACCTATTGTATAGTTGTAGCGGGTGCCATTTAGTTTCCTTAGAGAAGACCCTTGTTCTACCCGACCAACAAATAAGTCTTGTTTATTTTTTTACGAAAGCGTCAGGCTCAATTTTTTGACGTTTTCCGTTCTTGTCTAAGACGTAGAAGTGGAAGTCGTACTCGTCGCAGTATGCTTTAAACTCAATATACCTTTGTTTATCGCCCTCAAAGTCCTTCTTTGTTAATATTTCGCAGATTCGTTTCAAACCACCTTTTCTGGCCAAAATATCAGGTGTGAAAGCCCCAATTTTAGACGGTTTCTCGGCTCCCTCAACATTCGCTTTGACTTCCCATTTCTCTTTTTTCAATTCATTAGCTAATGTTCGGATAGATTGATCATGATCCTTTAACTCATCTGTCTTCTTTTTTCTCAATTAAAACACTAATAGTCGTAATGTTTGCAGTGTTTAATTAAGGATTTTGAAACATCCAATCGGAGTTGGATTTGGGTGGCGGTTTTTTTTGATTAAAATTTAATTTCCTTCCTTCAGCTCAAAGAATAATACTTATTTTCCTTCTGTTGACTCACTAACTTATTCTCTTTACCTCACTAAAAAAAAATCTACGAGCAAATATGGGTAACTCTCTTTTATCGACAAACTCTAATGTTTTCTTTTTTGATATCTATTTCGAGATTTTAACGGTCCACCCACGCTACTCCTTACATGGTTTCATCCTTTTTATTTGATTTTTTATTTTAAAGAATAAAATAATAAGAGCTTGAATAAGACCAAAAAAATTAGCAATAATGATAGGCAAATCACTAATCAAAAGCCCATAAACGAGCCACAAAAAAATGCTACACGCCAATATCACAATCATTTCACGAGAAATGTCTTTGGTAGATTTGGTTCTTAAAACTTTCAACACTTGAGGAAAAAGAGCGATCCCGCCCATCGCAGCTGCCGTCAATCCAATTATATTTATGTAATCCATTTCCTCATTCTCCATATTTGCAATATTTCACTCATTAATGAATATTCAAAAACTCCCAATATAATTTTTGCATATTACAGAATTTGGTGTGTATATCTCAAGACATTAAAGACAGCACTACTTTTCTTATTCACTCTCCTTTTGCAAAGATTAAAATTTAATTTTAATTAAAAATATAACTTGGTATTTTCCTAACTTGATAGGTTAGAAGAAAACCACCATAGGTCATCGCAGAGAGCAACAATAAAAATTTTCGCTGGCAACTACCCAAAAACAAAGAAGCTGAAAGGCGATGCTCAAAACCTAACTGGCACCTACATTTTAGAAAGATTATCTGTTTACCAAACAAACCAAAATTTGTTACAATTCTACTCTTGTATTGTTTATAGATAACAACTAGTTTTACATGTTCACACAATCATCTTACTAACAGTACAGAGCTTTGCACAAGCATGCTTACCTCAGCACTTACACTACCTAGCAAAAATCTTTTAACACTACTTATCCCTCTACTCCCCATCACGACTAAATCAAAATCTCCATCCTTAGCCATGTCTAAAATAATTTCCCAAGGAGTTCCGGCTATCATCACTTTTTCTTCTAAATCCATAATGAATAAAAAAGATCAAAGTTTAAAAG
>JAENXI010000099.1 GCA_016649625.1 Candidatus Bathyarchaeota archaeon | reverse complement strand
CTGTATGTAGTGAAGAATTGGATTATTCAAAAAAAAATGGAATTGATTACATTACTTCTTATCAAATAAGACAAAAAGGGACTTCTGAGATAACAAAAGAAATTAACAATACTTTATCTTCGTATGAAAATGTCTATCTTTCTATAGATATGGACATTCTGGATCCTGCATATGCACCTGGAGTTCAAAATCCTGAACCTGAAGGAATTAAAACGAATGAACTAATTGATATTTTATGTTCATTAAGTGACAATAAAATTATTGGTTTTGATGTTGTTGAAGTTGCACCTATTTATGATACTGGGATAACAGCTATTACTGCTGCAAAAATCATTCTCGAATTACTTAGTGCCATTGAGAAAACTGTAAATTAAGTGGATAATTGTTGAAGGTTAAACTTTTTTCATAAGTTTAGCAACAAAAAAACCATTACTGCTATGTAAATGTGGATAAAACCTTTGACATTCCTTCAAACCTCTAAAACCTGGGAGCCCAATTTTAGGTTCTATTTCGACTAAACAAAACTCTGAATTTTCTTTTAAAAATTTTTCAATAATCATTTCATTTTCTTCAATTGTAACACTGCAGGTAGAGTAAACTAGAATTCCTCCAGGTTTGACCATGTCTGCACAATTGCTTATCATTTGCCACTGAATTTCTGCCATTTTATTGATAGATTGTGGAGAAATCCTCCATTTAGCTGATGGTTGTTTAGCAAAAACCCCTGTGCTTGTGCACGGAGGATCTAAAACAATAATATCTGCTTTAGATCTGAAAGGTAAAGAAATAACTGCGTCAGCTATCACTTGATTTGTTATTTTAACGCCCATTTGTGTTATTTCTTTTCTCCATACTTTGCTTCTTCGCAATGAATAATCAACTGAGTAAATGCTCCCTTGATTTTTCATAAGCTGAGCTAAATATGATGTCTTTGTGCCAGGGGCCGAACACACATCAAAAACGATCATCCCAGGTTTTGGGTTAGCTATTTCTGCTGCAAAACAACTTGCTTTATCTTGAATATAGAATAATCCACCTTGAAAGCTTGCTATTTGAATCAAAGGTTGTTTTGTTCCCGTGACTTCATAAACGTATTTTAAAAGCTTTATTTTCTTTAATTCAACACTATCTTCTGAAAGATTTTTCAAAATTTCTAACTCAGAACCTTTCAGAGTATTTAATCGAATATAATCTGGTGGCAAATTCATATTTGCTTCAAGAAAACTGATAGCCTGACTTTTTCCTAAAAGATTAATACAATATTCTACAAACCATGTTGGATGGAATGTTTGCAGAGCTATTGTTTCTATTTCATTTAATTTCTTAAAAATCATAGATAACTCTTGAGTTAGCAGGAAACCCAAAACATGCTCAATTTGTCTAAAAGTTTTCCATCCTAAAATAGTTCTGCCTAATTTGGCTATTTTTTCTGCCTCTTTTAGATCTATCTTGATCCAATTTCTAGTACTTCTTGTCTGATAGACATAAAGTCGCAAAAATGACTGAAGCCCCAAATTGAAATCATTTAAGATTTCAGGCTTTATTACCTGTTTGATAAACTCCTCAATTTGATTTTTTCGTCTAACTGTTTCACACACAAGTCTATATGCATATCTAATAGCATTAGGATCTTCCACTTGTAGCTGCTCAGTGGTTTTTGACAAAGCCATTTGTTCATTAATCTTTTCCATTTCGATCCAACTTAACGCTTCAATGGCAACTTTCCAAGCTTCCTTCAACATTAAATATCACAAAGGACTAATGCAGAAGATATCTAAATAAGATCTCCTACTTTTACCCAAATTTCTTGTTGAATATTAGGTTGAAATATATTGTGGATTTTCAACTAAGGTATAAGAAATTGAAATGATAATTGAGCATATGACCTTATTTTCTTCTCAATTGCGCAAAATTTTTTTGATACACATTTTTTCTCCTCTCTCCTTATTCTGTATTTATTATTCTTTATTCTAATTAGTTATTTTTTCGTAATGAATCTTTATTCTCCGAATAATTCATAAAGTGCTTTATATCAAAATACTCTGTTAATGGAGTTGAAAAAAATAGACCCCTGGGAACTTGTAATTGTGGGTGCTGGCCCTGCAGGTTTAGCTGCGGGAATGTACGCTGCTAGAAGTGGATTGAAAACTCTTATAGTGGAAGAAAAAATGGCTGGTGGCACAACAGCTGATGCGCCAATTGTGGAGAATTATCCTGGATTTTCAAAAATAAGTGGGGGTGAACTAGCTGAAAAAATGGTTCTCCAATGCAGACAATTGGGTGTAACTATTCATGAGTTGGAATCCGCAACAGAATTAATAATTGAAGAAAATGATAGAATAGTGAAAACAAACAAAACTACCTATGCTTCTAAAGCAATATTATTAGCAACAGGATCTCATTACAAAGAAATTGGAGTTATTGGTGAAAAGAAATTCAAAGGAAGAGGTGTTAGTTATTGTGGAGTCTGTGATGGTCCTTTATTCAAAGGAAAACGAGTTCTAGTAGTGGGTGGAGGAAACACTTCAGCAACAACAACTCTCTATTTATCAGGTATAGTATCTGAGGTTTTTGTTGTTCACCGAAGGGAAGCTTTTCGTGCTGAACGAGCTTTAGTAAAAGATATTCAATCCAAAAAAAATGTTAAAATATTCTGGAATAGTGAAATTCAAGAAATAATCGGTGATAAACTAGTAACTCAAGTTATTATTGTAAATAAAAAAACTGACGAAAGTAAGAAACTAAAAGTCGATGCTGTTTTTGTTCAAATTGGTGAAGCACCAAACAATCATATAGTTCAAAATATTGGAATAAATCTCAATAATAAAGGTCACATAATAACTGATTCTTCTCAAAGAACTAATATACCTGGAATTTATGCTGCAGGAGATCTCACAAATCATCCCGTTAAACAAATTGGAACTGCAGTAGGTCAAGGTATCACAGCAGCTCTTGAAGCCTACAGTTATATAAAACAACCATATTATCGAAAATAGAGGGAAAACATTATATCATTAAAAACCCTCTTTGGTGATTTCATAAACTTAGCTAGTACGCTTACAGCGTCAAAAACACTAAGAAAAGAAGGATTTCATGATGGGTGAAGAATGTATCGCTGTAGTAAATATTAATCAAGACCTTTGTAGTAGATGCAGTGTATGTTACTCAATTTGTCCTTATGAGGCAATAAAACGTGATTCTAAAACTGGTGAGGTTGCAATTGACATTCAAGAATGTCAAGTTTGTGGCATATGTTCTAGTGCTTGCCCGGTAGCCGCAATAGAAATGGCATACTATGATTACGATCACCTTTTAGATTATGTAGAGTGTTCAAGGAAGAAAGATCCAAGCGACACATTAGTTTTAATGTGTAGAGGTAACTCACCTTCGACTTGTGAAACTGAAGAAATTTTGGCAGATCAAGGCATAAAAGTTGAGAATTATATTCCTTTGAGACTACCCTGTTCAGGAAGAATCCCCACCGATTTTATTTTCAAAACTTTGAATTCAGGTATTAAAAATATACTTTCAATTCAGTGTGAGGACAAATTCTGTCGATACAAAGAAGGAACAAAGATAAACACCCGAAGAATTCAATTGAGTAAAAATGTCCTGGAGCAGCTAGGATATGATAACAATGCCCTACGATTAGTAAAATACTCAAGAAAAGCAGTATATGATACATCAAAATGTGTAGGGTGTGACAAATGTGTATTCATCTGTCCATATGATGCAATTAAAGCCGACCCCTTTGCTACTCCAACTATACTTGAGGAAGAATGTGTTGGTTGTGGTGCTTGTGCTTTAGTTTGTCCTAATGAAGCAATTGAAGTAAAAGGGTTTGAGTTCGAAGAAGTTATCAAGCGGTATGCCAAGTCAGCTTCTAAACTAAAATCTGATAACAACAAACCAGCACTACTTGCTTTTGTTTGTCAATGGTCAGACTTTTCAGCTTTGGACGACCCAGATAGCGTATTTAAAGACAAGAATGCAATGGCTTTGGAGATTCCATGTTTTAAGTCTTTAGACCCAGTCCATATTATCAATGCTTTGCAATGTGGATTTGATGGAGTAATGGGAATAGTATGTTCTCCTGAGGACTGTAAACTTGAAGAAGGTAGAGATGCTGCTGATCGTAATTTGGAAGTATTAAGGACTGTATTGAA
>JAENXI010000098.1 GCA_016649625.1 Candidatus Bathyarchaeota archaeon | reverse complement strand
GATAGATGGTGAGGCATGGGGCGGAGAGATCTTATTTTCTACACGTGAATCAAAGAACTTTGAACGACTTGGACACTTAGAAAAACAGCCATTACTTGGAGGCGATCTAGCAACTCGATTTCCAATTCGTATTGCAGCAGGGATACTGCATAAAAAAATTGACATAACAAATTGGTTATCAGAAAACTCTAATTATTTACCTCATGCTAAGGCCGAAGTCGAATTGATTCTCAATCAATTATCAAAAAAAACTAATATAATTAAATCAACAAGCTGTGGTAGAATCTTGGATGCAGTTGCTGCAATTTTAGGAATATGTTTTGAGCGTAGTTATGAAGGTGAACCAGCTGTTAAACTTGAATCTCTAGCATTTGGAGGTAGAGATGTTTTGAATCAAAAACCGGCAATCAAAGACCATACTCTGTTAACAACTCCCCTGATTTTATCAATATTTAATTATAGAAAACAATACTCGCTAAAAGATTTGGCTTATTCTGCTCACACATATGTCGCTGAAGGTTTAGCCGAATTAGCTATAGAAAAGGCTTTAGAGAAAGGAATAAAAAATATTGGTTTCTCAGGTGGAGTAGCGAGCAATAAAATCATATCAGATATCATTCGAAAAAAAGTCGAATCTGAAGATTTAAATTTTATAGTTCACAAACAAGTTCCTCCAGGAGATGGGGGGTTATCTTTTGGTCAAGCAATTGTGGGTGGCTTTTTTAAGTTTTAGACCCAAACCAATTTATCGCGGTTTTCTTCTCGAATTAAACTGATTCAAAATGTGTCTAGCGATTCCAGCACGGGTCATAAGTATTGAAGGAGATAAAGCTCAAGTAGATTTTGGACAAGGTGTCCTAAAAGGTGTTAATATAACTCTTGTGGAAACTAAAGTTGGCGGTTATGTGTTAGTGCACGCAGGTTATGCAATTCAGACTGTGGATGAAAAAGAAGCCCTAGAGACAATAGATCTCTGGAACGAGATCTTATCAACTGGAATTGAATAATGAGGTTAAAGTTGATTTTGGTATGACTGAAAGATTAAGATTCAGAGAGCCAGAATTAGCAAAAAAAATAGCGAAAAAGATAATCAAAATAGCACCTAAAGATGAACTGATAAAATTTTGCCATGTCTGCGGTACACATGAATGGACTATAACTCACTATGGTTTACGGAGCCTTTTACCATCAAATATCGAGGTTATAGCTGGACCAGGTTGTCCTGTTTGTATTGTTCCTGCAGCAGAGATAGATGAAGCTGTTCAAATCGCCAAAAAAGGAGTAGTTATAACCTGTTTTGGTGATGTTTTAAGAGTTCCTGGAAGTCAAAAATCTCTATTGGAGGCCAAAGCTGAAGGCGCTGATGTCCGAATAGTTTATGGAGTATCAGATGCAGTTAGGTTAGCACTAGCTGAGCCAAAAAAAGAATTCGTCTTTTTTGCTGTTGGATTTGAAACTACTGCTCCAACAACTGCAGTCGAAGTTCTTAAGAAACCACCTCAAAATTTTAGCTTTTTATCCTCACATCGTTTGATCCCTCCTGCTATGGAGTTACTTTTAGGAGTAGGGGATCTACAAATCGATGGTTTTCTTGCTCCTGGTCACGTTAGTGTAATCATTGGAATGAAACCTTACGAATTATTTCCAAGAGTTTATCGTATGCCAACTGTAGTAGCTGGGTTTGAACCTATTGATGTGCTCATGGGGATCTACATGCTTCTAAAACAAAATAAGGAAAAAAAACCACGATTAGAAAACGAATATTCTAGAATGGTTAAATGGGAAGGCAATACTAAAGCTCTAAAGGTAATGGATAAAGCATTCAAAGTTATCGGTTCAAATTGGAGAGGTATTGGTAGATTACCTGACTCAGCTCTTAAACTACGAGAAGAGTTAAAGGCTTTCGATGCAAACGAAAAATTTGGAATTCATGTTAAACAAGGAAAAGATATTCTGCTTGGTTGTGAATGTCACCTAGTTATTATTGGCAAGATAAAACCTGATGAATGTCCAATGTTTATGAAAGCTTGCACTCCCCAAAAACCTGTAGGAGCCTGTATGGTCAGTAGTGAAGGTACCTGTCGTGTCTGGGCAACAACTTCTACTCGATCCAAGTGAACATCAAGCTATAAAACCAAGCTACCTCAAGTTTTTTTGGTAAAGTATAAAGGTTAAAAGTTCATATCAACTTGCAAGTGGCAAAGAATGAGTGGTGAAACAGAGAAAAAGTATGGCGGTAAATGTATTGATTGTAAATCACCATTGGATCTTTTTGAAGTTGATTTTGAAAAAGGTCAACGTATAATGCATTGTACTCATTGTAGTCTTTATCATTTCTACAAGAAAGACTTTTTTGGAAATTGGAAGCTTAAAAAGGCTGGTCAGGTATCCGATTTTTGGAAGAACTCCAAATAATATGATAACCAATTACATGAGATTTTAGCAAATCCGTGGAACAGGATCCCCAACAGGTCTAGCTATTATCCTGTTGCCTCCTACAGTGGTTTTCATCCCCACTCCATTAAATTCTTCAGTGACTTCGCCGATTATCTCAGAATTTTTTCCTTCATTAGTGCTCCTGAGGAGCTGTAACAACTGATCAGCCTTTTCTTCTACAACTCCTATCGCTATTTTCCCCTCATTTCCAATTTCGAGTGGATCCAAGCCTAGCATCTCACATGCAGCTTTAACATCTTCTCTAATTGGTACTTTGTCTTCATGGATCAAAATGCCAACTTTTGATTTTTCGCTAAACTCGTTTAAACACTCAGCTAACCCACCTCTGGTTGGATCTTTAATAGATACTATTCCCCCGATTTTTCCAAGCAATTTTTGAATTAATATATTTAAAGGTCTAACATCAGATTCAATTTTGCTTCCAAATTTTAATCCCTGTTGAGCAGATAATATAGCAATTCCGTGGTCACCTATGGTTCCTGATAGAATTATTTTATTGCCTACTCTCAAGTTAGAGTCAAGAAGCCACCTTTGACTAAAATCTTTTTGAAATTGTCTTACAATCTTTAGATTACTTTCAAGTGCTTCTGTTCTTCTACCTATACCTGAGACATTCATGACACAACCTCCTAGAGTTCCTCTCTCAACTACTTTAGTGTCTCCTGTTATAATTCCTACTCTAGCCTGAGTGCACATTTTTCTCATACTAATTAAAATCTTTTCGAAATCAGAAAGAGCAAAGCCCTCTTCTAAAATGACTCCGCATGCTAATGCATAGGGTTCAGCACCTAATGCTGCTATATCATTAACTGTTCCTGAAATTGCAATGTGTCCAATATTTCCACCGGGAAAAAATAATGGTTTAACAGCATGTGAATCACTTTTAAGAACTATATCTCCAATTGCTGCTGCATCATCCAACGCCTGAAGAGGAACTTCTGCTTTATCTACGTTGTCAATGTCCTTGAAGTATTTTACAATATAGTTTTTTACTAAATCATGCATAACTGTTCCTCCAGCTCCATGCAACATAGTAACCTGATCATTATTCCCCTTCATTTTATTATTATTCCTTCTTTTGATTTACTAGATACAAAGGAGTTAAAAATAAACAGATCGAATAATTAATATAAAAAAGTGATCCTTAGAAATAATTGTTAATTTCTTTTTCTGTACAAAACAAAAACGTCTAAAATAGAAAAGATTTATTCTCTCAGTCTAAAACTGAGATAGGGTATGGAAAGCCATATAAATCGCGCTTACGCTGATGAATTGCGCAGTTGGAGAGATGTGAAGTGCCAAAATGGGGATACTCCATAATAACAGAAGACTTAGACCCTGAAAAAACAGCGATAGCTAGTGGTCGCGAGATTAGAGTGTCCCAAAAATCGTCCAGAGAGGTATGTACAACTATTAAGGGAATGAAACTAACCTTAGCAAAGCGATACCTGCGAGAAGTTATCAAAAAGGAAAAACCGGTTCCATTTAGAAGGCATACAAAGAAAACAGCCCATCGTCGTGGGCTTGAGAAAACTTTTGCAGGAAGATACCCTATTAAGGCAGCGGCAAAAATTCTTCAAGTAGTTGAAGGTGCTGAAGCTAATGCCGAGAATAAAGGCTTGGACATAGAACGACTCAAAATATTTCATGCAGCTGCTTATCCAGGTATGAAAATTAAACGTTTTACGCCTCGAGCTCATGGTAGAGCTTCTCCAAAAAATGAAACTACAACACATATCGAGATTGTTTTAACGGAGAAACC
>JAENXI010000097.1 GCA_016649625.1 Candidatus Bathyarchaeota archaeon | reverse complement strand
TGTATTAATCTTCTGAAAAGTGGTCCCTTTGGTGGGGATATGGAGCTTGGTGCTCTTATAGCAAATGATAAGCTTGATTACTTGATTTTCTTTTGGGACCCACTTATGAGTCAGCCACATGATGTTGATGTTAAGGCACTTCTTAGAATGGCAGTGGTTTATAATATTCCTACTGCTTGTAACAGAGCTACAGCTGATCTAATAATTTCCAGTCCATTATTTCATAATACAGATTATCTGTCTAATAAAAAAAAGACATGAACTGTGAAGACCTATTAAGTAATAGTCAGTGATTAGCAATAGCAATCATGATGGATCAACCAAAATCTTATTAATAGCATGGAAATAAAACTGATTCTTGGGCTTTATTTGATAGGTAATGATTCTTCAAAGTTGCAAACCGTTGTAGATGTTATTTTAGGTTTAATTGCAGTTTTATTTTCATTAGCAGCCTTGGCTTATTCGGAAGTAGTGATTTCAACAATAATCTTTTTGATTTCTATAGCTTTATTTGCTCTTGGTGCACCAAGAATCGTTAGTGGAATATTTCTTACTGATCTTCCTAATGGTCTTAGAGTGTTAAATGTAGTTATAGGAAGTATTGCGTTAGTAGTTTCAACAATTTCATTGTTATTTCCTGATCTTACAACCCAGGTTCTTATTTTCCTGTTAGCTTTTGGATTGCTGCTTATTGGGGTAGTGAGACTTGTAGTCGGATTATTTTTCAGTTTATTTTTTAAGTGGATAAGACTCTTATTTGTTATTTCTGGGTGTTTTACAATTTTTGTTGCTAGTATTGCTTTTATATTTCCAGAGTTGGGATACTTTGCTTTAGTATGGTTGTTTTCTGTTTCTTTACTTGTTAATGGAATTATCAGGATTATTCAAGGAATAGCAAAGACAAAATAATATGAATAGAAATGTAAGTGTGGTTTATGTTTGATATTATTGTAGAAAATGGGATAAGCTTAGCAACTGCTATTTTGACTCTTTTTGTTATTGTTAATCCTTTAGGCAATATTCCCCTTTTTGTTAGTTTAACGAACAAAATGAATGAAAATCAGAGAAAAAACGTGTTTAATACAGCTTCGATAGTTGCTTTTGTTCTCCTTTTAATTTTTGCTTTTACAGGTCAAGAGGTATTTTCAGTTTTTGGCATTTCTATATATAGCTTTCAAATATCTGGAGGTATTTTGCTTTTGATTATAGCTATTAGGATAATAGTTTCTGGAAGAGTTTTAGATTTAGATGATTCTCCTGAAAGTGTTGGTGTTGTTCCTATTGCCATGCCACTTTTGGTTGGTCCAGGAGCTATTACGACAACAATATTTAACGTTCAGACTTATTGATTGATTATTGCAATTTTGTCTATTCTTATTGTCCTATTAGTCACTTGGATTATATTGCGCTATACAAAATCAATAAATCAATTCTTGGGAACTATAGGTGCATTGGTTATCTCTAGATTGTCAGCTTTGCTTATTGCTGCTATTGCTGTTCAGTATATTCTTTTGGGTATATCATTTTTTAACAATATACCCTAACGTTATTCTTTTCTTTAGAACTTATCAATTATTTTTTTTTAAGAAAACTATGAAAAAACCAAGGTATATCTAACTGATGGAGATTTTTAAGTAATATGCATGTAGTCAAAGCAGAAGCTATTCCAGTAGAGTTACAACTTAATGAACCATTTGTAATTACTAATCAAACAATTGAAGTTGCAGACAACATTCTTATTCGGCTAGAGACTGATTCAGGAGTAGTCGGCTGGGGCTGTTCTACTCCTGATATAGTAACTTCAGAAACAAAGGAAACAGTTCTTGCTAATTTTAAAGTTGCGAAGCGCCTTGTTCTTGGATGTGATCCCACCAGGATTAATCTTGTGAATTTCATTTTAGATACTGAATTTAGAGGCAATCCTTCTCTTAAAGCAGGCATAAATATAGCTCTATACGATATACTAGGCAAAATTTCAGAGATGCCACTATACAGATTTTTAGGTGGTTATAGACAAAAAATACTCACTTCTGTAACAATTGGGTTGAACCTCACAGATTTGATGGTAAAAAAAGCTAGAGAGATAGTATCAAAAGGATTCAAATCTATTAAGATTAAATGTGGTCTCAATGTAAATGAGGATATTGAGAACATCATTGCTATCCGAGAGGCTGTGGGAATAGAAATAAAGCTGAGACTTGATGCTAATGAGGGATATTCAGTTGAGGATGCTCTTAGACTTGTTCATAATCTTGAGGAAAATAATATTCCCATAGAGATTTTGGAGCAACCTACTAAAGCAGCCCATCTTTATTCATTAAAGGATATTGCAAATCAATGTTCTGTTCCAATTATGGCTGATGAAACTGCTTTAACTTTAAGAGATAATGTGAAATTGGTGAAGCTTGAAATTGCGGATATGATAAACATCAAGCTGATGAAAATCGGGGGAATAACAAATGCCATAAAAGCCAACACTTTAGCAGAATTAGCTGATGTTCCTACAATGGTAGGTTGCATGAATGAATCTATAGTTGCCATGTCCGGTGGAGTTCATTTTGCTTGTGCATTTAGAAATGTTCAATATGCTGATTTGGATTCAATATTGGATTTCAGAAATGATATAGCTAAAGGTGGTGCTAGGTACGAAGAAGGTTATGTGATTCCTTCTGATAAACCTGGATTAGGTGTTGAAATCCAACTTTGATTTCCAGACATTTCAATAGTATCTTAAGCGATGTCCCAAAATATCACAGATTTTTAAAAATTAAAGAGATAGAAGAGGTTCTTGAAACCTTCAAAAAACACTCTGTAGTTGAAGAAAAAATTATTGGGAAAACAGCTGAAAATAAACCACTAAAAATGTTCACTTTGGGTAGTGGTCAAAAAACTGCACTGATAATTGGTGTTCCTCATAGTGATGAACCTTTGGGTAGCCTTGTTACAACCTATTTTATTACTTGGATGTTAAACCATCCTGAAGTTAATTTTTTCGGTTGGAGATGGTTAATCATACCAATTCTAGAGCAACGTGGTATGAGATTAAATGAAGGGTGGTTTAGCAATCATGGATCACTTATTCAAACAGCAAAATCATATTTTAGGGAACCAACTGAAAACCAATATGAATGGACTTTTCCTTTTGAATACAAAAACTACAAATGGCTACATCCAAGACCTGAATCTAAAGCAGTTAAAGAAGTCCTCAAAAACGAAAAACCTGATCTTTTGTGCAATCTGCATCATTGTGGTTTTTATAACACTTACTTCTATTTTAGTAAAAAACTCCCTAAAGCATACTCAGAATTAAGGAAACTTTCTAATATCTTAGGAATGCCACTTTCAACTTCCAATCCAGATGTTCCTTTTGGAAAAGTTTTATCACCTGGTTTTTATCAGATGTATGGTTTAAAGGATTATGTTGATTATTATAAAAAGTATGAACCCGAAAAACTTTTGACTATGAAACGAGGTGCAAGTAGTGATGAATGGTATCAAGATAAGATTGGCGGGTTTAGTTTCAATTGTGAAGTTCCTATTCTTAAATCGTTAATAAAAATAGATAATAACCTTACAGATTTTAATATCCTCGATTTACTTAAACAACGAAAACAGAAAAGAAATAATATCATTCAATATTGCATAAAGTTTTTAACTGAAATCGAACCCTTTTTTTCTTTTTCTGATCCTCTAATTTTAAATTCAGTACTAAAACATGTGGCAAATGCTAAAATTGCTTTGGAATTTTCTGATTTAACAATTCAAAGTTCAGAAAATAGAAAAGCTACCAATTTTGAATTTTATGAAAACGATTTGATGGTCGATGTTGAAGATTTGCTACTAATAGGTCAGTTATGGCGAATCGCAGATTCTATTCGACATAATCAAACAAAGCTTGTAGCGAAAAAGTTTGTATCAAGACTTGATAAAAAATTAATAACTCTAAATAAAAAAATAATCCAACGAGGAGGGTTCGTACCACTTTCTCTTCAAAAATTAATTAGAATGCAATTAGGAAGCATTTTGATTATTGCTGATGTTTTATCAACTAATTCCTAATTAGTTCGTGCAATCAATAAAGTCACAATATCACATTAGTTTATATAAAATGTGAATCTGCAAATTTTGTTCTTTATCTTTACTTAGAGTTTTTAAAGAAGTTGAATCGATATTAAAGTGAGAATATGAGAACACGATTTCCATCCGGAATAAAACAGGCAATTT
>JAENXI010000096.1 GCA_016649625.1 Candidatus Bathyarchaeota archaeon | reverse complement strand
ATTGGAAGACCTTGAGAAAACTTATACGTTTTCTCAAGGTCTTCCAATTCTTTGTCCACCTTTAGTTTTTCCATAGCAAGTTTCATAAACGCTTCTTGTAGCTTCTTTTGTTCAATCATTTTTCTGGCTTCCTCTTCAGATAATACAAAACCACATTTTCAGCAGTACAAAAACTCTGCACTATTCATTTCTCCACAGTTCAAACATTTCTTAGGATCTAAAACAGAAGCGGTTTCTTCTTCCTCAATCTCTTTTACTCCAGCTAAAGCAAGAAAAGTTTCCTTACTGTCAGTTCCATGCAAATGAGTGTACCTACTAAACATTCTACTAGAGCTACCCCACCTAAACAGTTTTTTTGCCATCTCATCAGAAACACGTACCTTCTTGTCTTTAGTGGTCCAAGTAATCTTAGTATGACGCAGCCAATGAAGACTAACCATTTCAGATAAACCAGCCATCTTAGCATAACGCTTCAGCATAAAGTTAACAACTCCCTTTTGCACCCCAGCAAACCTACCACCAGAATGACTAGATTTTCTTCTAGGCCATAACGGAGAATTTGGATTATTTTTAAACGGATGCATATTCAACCAATGAGTAAGCAAAGGAGCAAACAGTACAACCGGAAAACTACTTGTTCCAGTTTTACCTGATACTATTACATCATAACCATAACTTGTTTTTGTTACATCTCTAATCCGTAAACTCAACAATTCCCCTCTACGTAAAGCACCCTCTACACAGACCCCAAACAAGGCTTTATCTCTACTATAATCGATAACATCCAATAACCTAAAAAATTCGTCTTTGGTTAACCATTTATCTTTAAGTTTCTTTTCCCAATCAATCTTCTTAGGCTTAATCTTCCTCCAAAACTTAGGACAAACCTCATCATCAGGATCAACAAACCACTTTGCAAGACGCTTATACAAAATCAAATACAAGTTCCAGGTACTAGCACTATAATTCTCACTGATTTTCCGTAAAACCTTATGTACGACTTTTTCATCTAAATAAACAACATCAAAACTTTGACATGCAAACCTTTCAAAAACTTTCAGTGCATACTTGTAGCTTTCAACAGCATTAAAAGATAGACATGTTGAGTATCAAAGAACGCAGAAAAATCATCCATGAACCCCAATATCTCAGTAAGAGGTATATAAAGTTTAATAAAGTGGTTATTATGAGCGATAAAGAACTTGAAGCTATTAGGCAAAAAAGATTAAAGGAATTGCAGAAGAGAATAATCCCAAAAGTCCAAAAAACCAGTACTAATATTGATTCAAAAGAAGTCCTTGGCAGAATTTTTAAAGGAAGAGCTCAGGAAGTTTTTAGCGCATCAGCTTCGCAATTTCCACATGAAACTGAAAAAATAAAAAAATTACTTATCAAGTTGGCTTTAGACAGAAAAATTTCAGAAATAACAGGAGAACAATTATTTGCATTATTGCGGCAGGTGGGATTGCCTGTTAAATTAAATACATCCATTAATTACTATGGAAAAGGAAAAACTAAATCACTTTCTGAAAAATTTAAAGAGTCAATGAGTTAAATCAGCAGAAAATTTTTAGAGTTGAAGCTGCAATCAAGTCTTATTTTTAACAATTTTTATTTTTTATTACTGTAGGGGAACAATTCTAGAATGAAATATGGTTTTTATATAATTTCTTGAAATGATGTAAAGAGATTGGAGATTACTTTATTGAAAAATGTATCTGGCTATAACCAAAAAGTGGATCTTGCAGAAAAATGCAAAAGAGCACTTGAGGCTCGGTTTGAGGGTGAAATCCCTATGCCAAAGAGCCATATTAAAAGAAGATTAGCCGAGAAAAGAAAAAAACAAGAATTGCCACGTTTTTTTTAAAATCACTTTTTCTTAAGTTGAAGCACTACAAAAGTATCAATTTGACGATAAGGAATTTTCTAATAGCTCATAAGAAGCATATTCTTCTCTTTTTTAGATACCAATTTAAAACCAAATTTGGTCTAGAAATCAATATCCAAGTAACAGCTTCTAAGATACCCACTAATACTTTCTCCGTTTGAGATAGGAATATTAAATATCTTAATATCTTTCCCTCAATTCCTTTACCCTGATGTTTTGGATGACATTAGTATGTCGAATTAAAGCAATATCTTTGACATATTATATACCCTTCACCCTGACTATGTTAGCATTTCTACCAAATCAAAAAAATTTACCACATCGTCAATCTTTTCGTAACATCTCTGCCGACATATACGGCTATTTCCGTTTACCCTCACGAATGGATCCTTTATAGATTTGAGAAGTTTTATTGATAACTTCTAAAATCCGTCGAATAATAATTGCCTAGTTTCCTAATCATTGTTTATTGTTGAAGGCATTATTTAAAAAAACAAATCGTAGATAAGTTAATAATAAGATACAAAACAATTGTTAAAAATAACAAAAACTAAAATTTTCCGTTTATTTTTCCATTTTTAACTTTAAATATTATCGACAATATTTTAGTGATGTTTATCTAATGGTAATAAATAATCTAAATCAAGGAATAATTTATGAAAAAAGAAGAACGTGGATTTATAGTAAAAATTTTTTGATAAAGCTTACGAAACAAAAAACATATTGGATTTGGCAAAAGCTCCAGTATCAGCAATTAGGAGAGTTAGTGAATTAAATACTGAAGATCTGAAAAAAGCTTTTGGAATAAAAACAGTTGAAGATCTAGCTACAAACAAATACGTGAAATTATCTCAAGGAATCAATTATTTTTTTAGCTTGTTCTGGAAAAATTCTGGATAAAGAATTTGAGTCAGAGGAATATGAAAAACTTGCTGAGAAACCTGTTTACGCAATATCAGGAGTCTCGAAAGGGCAGGTAGTCTATAACTTCAAAATTAGTATTCAAAGCCATAATATCTCTCTTTTTTTATTTAAGATATAGTTTTAATAAAAAAATCTGATTTAGAAGAATAAACTAAACAAAAAATTAGTTAGAATTAACTAAAGAGATTTTAGTCTTGCAAGTATAATACTTCTATCTTGAGTTCTATTTTCCCATTGTTTTCTATAATTACGTAAATCTTCAGCAGAAATCTTTCCGCTCTTCCGAAGTTGATTAAGAGTTTCCATGAAATATCTAAAGTCTAATTTGTGTGAAAACATTGTTTTTTCAAATTGTTTTTTTCGCTTGTCTCTTGATTTTATATCTTCTGGAGGGAATATTCGATAAAGAAAATAGCAAAAATATGTTATTTCCCAGGTACTTGTTATTTTTGAACTCTCTTTTTCCGCTAGAAGGACATTAGTTAAATACTGATATTTCTCGCCTACACTCATGGTCAAAAATTTTGTTGAAAAGTTGGGTTTTCCGACTATTGTGTTGACAAAATATTTGAGATGATTAGTGTCAAAAATAGGAACTACATTTTTAGTTTGATAATTGAAACAAAAAATTATTTTTTTTGCTAAATGTTTGTCTCCACCCAAACCAGCTATTACATTCCAGTTAGCATCCACTTTTTCTGCTAGCGATTTATTTTTATCAACGACAATGTAAATTAAATCTTTAAAATCATCAAATTGAGATCTGATATTTCTGTAGATATTTTGGTCTAAAGTCAGATTTCCAAGAGGTTTAAGATAATAGTTTATCCAATCGAAAAAGTCTCCCATTTTTTTCTTTTCAATTTTAAAGATAGCCTCGGGATTTAGTGTCTCTATTGAGCTAGGATTGCTAAAAAAAGAATATTTTTCTCTAAAAGCATGAAGAAGTTCAATAGCTTTCTCTATTTCTTTTTGCAGTATTTCTTGTTTGTCAAAAGAGATTGCTTTCTCAGAAATAGATGCTATCATTGTAAATCGCTTTAACTACTATGTTTTCCAATTTATTAACCATAGTATACTTTATGGTCTAAATAGGTTTAATTCTATGATTTAAATCAGATATGAAAACGATTCAATTTTTAAAGATATGATTGTATACAAAGGCATCACCAAAACACAGTTTTTTTGTAATTGGTTGTTGTAAACTACCTTAAAGTTTTAAAATCTATTCCATGGTGATGTCACCCGAAGACTTAACTATTAATTCACTTTTTGAATAATTTGATATACCAAAATATTAAAAGCGCCATCAACATGCAAACCACATATTTCAAACGTTGAACTGGTAGCAGTTGCAGATTTAAAAACAGACAGCCAAAACCCCAATAAGATGACTAAGGAACAACAGGACAAGGCCATTTCACCAGGCATACTTCAACACATAATAAAAGGACAAGGCAGCGCGATTCAGAAATAAATATAAGGAACAGAAAGGTAAACC
>JAENXI010000095.1 GCA_016649625.1 Candidatus Bathyarchaeota archaeon | reverse complement strand
GATACGGGGTTCAAATCCCACCCTACCCAGTATATGCTTTTTAATAATCTAAATTTTAAAAAAGGGAATTGTGCGGGAGATATCGCCACTAGTAAGTTCCTGACATAAACACAACTCTAGAGTTGCGGTTATGTTTTCGTTGTTTATTTTACTTTCGTTTTCAAAAATGTATTACTTTTTTAGAAACTGTTTTTTTTAATAATTACGGCTGAATATTTACAAAAATTGATATTACAAATCTTTAAATAATAAATTAAAAAAACAAAATTTGGAAGGGGTTTAAGGTCCCTTTTTAGTAATTTCTCTGATTACGCCTGCAGCTACTGTGGTTCCCATGTCTCTAACAGCAAACCTTCCTAACTCTGGAAATTCTTTGTATGTTTCTACAGCAATTGGATGTAGTGGTTCTAGTTTTATCCATGCGGCGTCTCCAGTTTTTAGATAGCTTGGATTTTCTTCGACGACTTGGCCTGTTCTTGGATCGATTTTCTTAATAAGTTCTGTGAATCTACAAGCAATTTGTCCAGTATGGTAGTGAAGAACTGGTGTGTATCCTGCTGCTATTGCTGTTGGGTGATGAATTACAATTATTTGACCAATAAACTCTTTGGCTACTGTCGGTGGATTATCTACTGGTCCTCCGACATCTCCTTTATGTATTTCATTTTTTGCAATTCCTCTTAGGCTCATACCGATGTTGTCACCTGGTTCAGCTATAGGGATTGATGTGTGATGCATTTCAATGGATTTAACTTCTGCTGTTTTGTTTGCTGGCATAAAAACTACTTTCATTCCCGGTTTAAGAATACCGGTTTCAACTCTGCCAACTGGAACTGTTCCGATACCAGTTATTGTATACACATCTTGAACTGGGATACGTAATGGTTTGTTTGTGGGTTTTGCTGGTACTTCTAGACTATTGAGTGCTTCAATCAGGGTTGGTCCTTTATACCATGGCATGTTTTCACTTTTCTTGACTAAGTTATCTCCTGTCCATCCTGAAGTAGGTATATAATTGACTTTATCAACTTTGAATCCTGTCATTTTAAGCATGCGAGTGACTTCATTTTTAATCTCAGTGTATCTTTCTTCGTTCCAGGATACTGTATTATCATCCATCTTGTTTATTGCTACAACTATTTGACGGACTCCTAATGTGAACGCTAGAAATGCATGTTCTCGAGTTTGTCCACCAGGGCCTATCCCTGCTTCAAATTCTCCCTTTTTAGCTGAACAAAATAGTACTGCAGCATCAGCTTGACTTGCGCCTGTGATCATGTTTTTTACGAAGTCTCTGTGTCCTGGCGCGTCTATTACAGTGAAATCGAACTTTTGAGTGTTAAATTTGAGAAATCGTAGATCTATTGTTACTCCTCTTTCTCTTTCTTCTTTTAAATTGTCTAATACCCATGCGTATTTGAAAGTACCTTTTCCCATTTTGGCTGCTTCAGCTTCAAAGGCCTTTATGGTTCTTTCATCAATTGATCCATTTGCATATAATAAATGTCCAGTTGTAGTAGATTTTCCATGGTCTACATGCCCCATGATAACGAGGTTTAGGTGGGGTTTAGTGCTTTTGCTCATCTTTTTTCCTTTCCTTTTCTCTTTTTTATTTAAATTTTAGTAAATTCGTTATCACATCTGTTCTTCCGGTTATTTTAACTTTATCATATTGATATTGAGTTTTAATTCTCAATCATCATTTTTTCCCTTCGTTTTATCTAATATTTTCTTATTTTTCACAATTTTTTTTATTTTTCTGGATAACAAAGAACCAATAGCTTACTAATAACTAATTTTTTACTGTATCTAAACTTTTGAAAAACCTGATCTTTTTAATCTAATCTAAATTTGTTATGTTTTGATTAGAAATCATATTAAAGTTGTTTATTAACTTATTACCTGTTGAAATATTATGCCCGCAAATCTTACACCTGAAGCTGCAGATAAGTGGGCTTTGGTTGAAGCAGCTAGGAATCCTAGTGAGAAAATTATTCGAATGCAAGAATTCCTAAGCGTTGTACCCAAACATAAGGGTACGATGAAGCTTCGTGGACGAATTAAGAAAAAAATGTCGCTTATGCGTAATGAAATAGAGGAGCGCAAACAGAAACGTTCTGGAAGAGGTGGACCAAAATTATTTATCGAAAAGGAAGGAGCTGCACAAGTCGCTCTTTTAGGTTTAACCAATGTTGGCAAAAGTTGTTTATTGTCAGTAATAACGAATGCTGATATTGTAGTTTCACCAGTGCCTTATACTACAAGAAAACCATCACCTGGCGTCCTGAATTTTGAAGATATGCAACTTCAAATTGTTGAAACTCCAGCACTTATGGATGGATCTGCAGGTGGCAGAGCTGGTGGTCATCTATCTATTGGTATGGCCCGAAATGCCGATGGCATGATACTGATGGTGGATTTATCTTATGATCCTATTTCCCAATTGAATCTTATTTTATCAGAATTAACAAAAGCAAGGGTTTTAATTAATAAACCAAAAGGCAGAGTCGATATTGATAGAAGATACATGGGTGCTGGGTTACGTGTGATTCTTGTTGGTAAAATTTTAGATGGTAATGTTAGAAACGTTGAATCAATATTGAGAAGTTATAGAATTGGAGATGCATTGGTGAAGATAATAGGCGAGGTAAGTTTGGAGGATGTTGAAGACTCAATTTTTGAGAGCACTGTTTACAGGCCGGCAGTTATAATCGCAAATAAAATAGATACAAAAAGTGCCCCAAAAAATTTAACACAACTCAAAAAATTTGTTTCAGGACGGATTCCTATCATTCCTATTTCATGTGAAAGTAAGCAAGGTTTGGCAAATATCGGAAGAGTGCTTTTTAAAACTTTGGATCTAATTCGAATTTATACTAAAGAACCAGGTGCCAGGAAACATACGAATAGACCCTTTACTCTTCAAAGAGGTGCTACTGTTGCAGAGCTAGCAAAAAGTATCCATACTGATTTTCAGAAAGATTTTGCGTTTGCTCGAGTGTGGTCTAACCGGTTAAAATTTAGTCCACGAAAAGTAGGACTCAGTTTTTCGTTGGAAGATGGGGATATAATTGAATTACATACCAACTAATCTTAACGTGACGACTGAGCTACTCTTTCAATTTCATGTCTTTTAGATATGCCGTGACTTTTTATGTCTTTTTTTGACGCTAGAATAAGTTCATCAGCTAGTGTTTCTTGAATTGTACGAGGATTGTTCGATGAAGCCTTTCTTGCACCTTCTGTAATGAATCTTAACGATAAGTCTACTCTACGTTGAGGTGCCAAATCAACACTTTGATGATAAACAACTCCACCGTATCCTATTCTAGTTGTGTCTTCCGCTGGCGCTGAATTTTCTACTGCTTCAACAACAACTTCTATTGGATTTCTTCCTGTCCGCAAATTAATTATTTCTAATGCTTGTCTAACCATAGTTGTAGCTTTCGCTTTTTTTCCCGCGTTTTTTCCTGGTCGCATAAATCCATTGATTAATCTTTCAACTATGTTTACTTTTGATTTTCGAAAACGTTTATGTTCATGACGCCCCATGCTGTGAGGCAAAACCATTGGTGTAAGATTTAAGTAACGTTTTACTCCTCCGTCTTTTGCTTCAATACCTTTGAAACTCCATTTTTGAAAAAGCAAAATTTCTTGTTTAACAGTCATATTATTTACCTTACTGATTTTTGCTTACGTCCATAAACAAGTTCCTTCAGACTTGTTCCATTTACCTTTATAACTTTCCAACGAACTCCAGGAATATCTCCCATTGCTCCTCCTCGAGTTCCACCTATACCTGTTACAATTACTTCATCATGCTCATCAATAAAATTTAGAGCACCATCCCCAGGTAGAAATGCGGTTATAAGCCGACCATTTTTAATTAATTGAGTCCTTACACACTTACGTATGGCACTGTTTGGCTGTTTTGATTCAATACCTACCTTCTCCAAGACTATACCCCTACCCATTGGAGCACCTTGAAGCGGATCAGTTTTTTCGTCCAAACGGAGCATGCGTCGGTTAAAATACCGATCTGACCAACGGAAATTTTTCCGTTTCTTTTTAAGTTGACGGGCAGCGAATTCGCCTCTAGGAGATTTTGAACCCATTCTATTATTTCCTCTCGGACAGAATCATCACAACACTACTATTTAAATAAAACGAACAAAACTACATTGTTCTAATTGAGTTAAAACCCTCTCTTTTAAGAAATATCTATCATAAATATCCTTATTGACCTTATTTTCTTCTCGATAGTTTTGTCTTTATATATACGATGCAATATTTTGTGCAGAGAGACAACAATTAAAGGTAACTAAGG
>JAENXI010000094.1 GCA_016649625.1 Candidatus Bathyarchaeota archaeon | reverse complement strand
GGTTGGTATATAACATCCTTATATTTAAAGTGTTTGAAGAGTATGAACCTGATAAGCGCAATTAAATTAAAGAAGTTTTAGGAAATCTGCTTTTGTTATAATACCTACAACATTACCTTTAGTTGAGAATAATACTGCTGGATAAACTTGCAATAAGCTTGATATCAATGATAATGGAGCATCCTCATTAACTTGAGGAAGAGAGTCTTCCATCACCTCTTTAATAGGTAGTTTAGAAATCTGATCTAAAAAATTTCCAGCTAGAATTTGGTTTAGAATTGTTTTTTCAGAAATAGTGCCAACGACTTGTCTTTTATTAAAAACAGGAAGTTGAGAATATCCATGTTTTTTCATTAAACTTACAGCTTCAGAAACTAGTTCTTTTTCTTGAACACTAACTACTTTATTGTAATTAATTCTGTCAGCTTTAATTTTACTTGTAACTTCTAATTTGCTAATTAAATCAAAAATTGTTTTAACTTTGGTATAGGAAGGATCAATTTTTCCAGATTCTAATTTCGCGATTAATGATTGACTTACTCCAGATAGTTTGGCGAGTTCAGTCTGTGTTAATCCCAACATTTTTCTTTTTTTACTAATTTCATCGAGGTTGGGAAACATACTTTCTAATTAAATTATAAGGTAATATTCTTTTTGGAATAATATTTGCAAAAATATATATAACGTTGTTATCAGATTGTTTTGTCCTATTACAAAAAAGTATAAGAAGTGAGTGAAATGACAAAGAAAAAAATTGACACTATAGCTTTGCATGCTGGACAAGAAAAACCCGATTCAGCAACAAACGCTCGAGCTGTTCCCATTTATCAAACAACATCTTTCGTTTTTGAAAACACTGAACACGCGGCAAATCTTTTTGCCCTAAAAACTCTAGGCAACATTTACACCAGAATAATGAATCCAACCACAGATATTTTTGAAAAACGAATGGCTGCAATTGAAGGTGGTACAGGCGCCTTAGGGGTAGCTTCAGGAATGGCAGCGGAAACAATAGCATTACTTACAATTACACAAGTAGGTGACGAAATAGTAGCTGCGAACAATCTCTACGGAGGAACATATCAACTTTTTCATTATACATTTCCAAAACTAGGTCGAAAAGTTAGGTTCGTTGAATCTACAGACCCTGAAGCATTTAGAAAAGCAGTTAATGAAAAAACCAGAGCAATTTACGCTGAAACAATTGGCAATCCAAAATTGGATGTACCAGATTTTGAAAAAATATCGCAAATAGCCCACAAAGCAGGTATCCCATTTGTAGTAGATAATACCGTTGGCGTAGGTTTAGTTAAACCAATTGAATTCGGAGCAGACATAACTACTCTTTCAGCTACAAAATACATAGGGGGGCATGGAACTAGCATAGGAGGGGTAATTGTTGATTCTGGAAAATTTGAATGGAATAACGGAAAGTTTCCAGAGTTTACTGAACCTGATAAAAGTTATCATGGAATCAAATACTGGAATACCTTTGGAAATTTTCAAAAGTTTGGGAATGTAGCATTTATTTTCAAGGCAAGGCTACAATTATTAAGAGATTTAGGTCCAGCATTAAGTCCATTTAATGCTTTTATGTTTCTTCAAGGATTAGAAACTCTGCCTTTAAGACAGCGAAAACATTCAACAAACGCATTAAAAGTTGCTAATTTCTTAAATAACCATCCATTTGTTAGCTGGGTCAATTATCCAGGTTTGGAAAATCATCAGAGTCATAATTTAGCATTAAAATACCTCAAAGGTAATTATGGAGGTCTATTAGGATTTGGCATAAAAGGTGGATTAGAGGCAGGAAAGAAATTCATTAATTCAGTAAAGCTGCTTTCGCATCTAGCAAACATTGGTGATGCAAAAACTCTTGTAATACATCCCGCGTCAACTACCCATCAACAACTAAACCCTGAAGAACAATTAGCGACAGGAGTTACTGAAGATTACATAAGACTCTCAATTGGAATAGAAGATCCTCAAGACATTATTGAAGATATAGATCAAGCCATACTAGCTTCAAAACAAGAATGAATATCAAAACTTGCAAAGAAAAGAATCAGTTAGGAGGGTAAAATGAAATAACCATATCTATTCATCAATTGCATAATATCAAAACAAAACAATTCACATTTGCTTTTCCCCCAAATGAGTTAATATTAGAGTCAGGAAAAAAATTAGGCCCAATAACTATAGCTTATGAAACATATGGCAAATTAAACAAAGAAAAAACAAATGCCATTCTAGTTACTCATGCTCTTTCTGGAGATGCACATGCTTCAGGAAGTCATGAAGAGGATGGTATTGTTGGTTGGTGGGATAAACTGATTGGTCCTGAAAAATTCATTGATACAAACAAGTTTTTTGTGATTTGTTCCAATATACTCGGTGGTTGCAGAGGGTCGACAGGACCAGCTTCAATAAATCCAAATACGAAAAAAGAGTACGCAACTGACTTTCCAATAATTTCAATAGGAGATATTGTTAATGTTCAAAAAGAACTAGTCGGTCATCTAAATATTAACAAATTATTATCAGTAATTGGAGGCTCCATGGGAGGTATGCAAGTTCTTCAATGGATGATTACTTACCCTGAAAAAATAAAATCGGCTATTCCGATTGCCACAACTATGAAACATACTCCACAACAAATTGCATTCAATGAGGTTGGAAGACAAGCAATAATTTCCGATCCAAATTGGAAAAAAGGGCGATATTATGGCTCCAAAATTCCAGCAAAAGGGTTGGCTTTAGCAAGAATGATTGGACACATCACGTACATGAGTGATGATTCAATGAAAATAAAATTTGGAAGACGTTTCAAACTAAATAAAGAAAATTATAAATTTGGAGCAGAATTTGAAGTAGAGGAATACTTACATTATCGAGGTGACAGTTTTGTTAAGAGATTTGACCCTAACTCATATTTGTACATAACCAAAGCAATGGATTATTTTAATATTGTAAACGGAAAACGATTGGGAAGTATCTTTAAAGGATTAAAAGCAAAAGTGTTAGTTATTTCATTCAAATCAGATTGGTTATACCCATCCCAACAGTCACAAAAAATCGTAAAAGCATGCAAACTAGCATGGGTGAAGACTACTTACTGTAATATAAGTTCTAATTACGGTCACGATGCCTTTCTGTTAGAAGTCAAAGAGGAAGGACAAATTATCAAACACTTTCTAAACAGTGTATTAAGTAAAGATTGAAGGGAATAACCATTAAAAATCCAGAAAATTTGATAGAATTTAAAACAATTTTAAATTGGATTAATGAAGAATCGTCTGTATTGGATCTAGGTTGTGGTGATGGTGAACTCTTATCATTGCTAGTAAAGAAAAAACGAGTTCAAGCTCAGGGAATAGAAATAAATCAGCAAGCCATTGAAAAATGTATAATTAAAGGTCTAAACGTATTCCAAGAAGATATTGATTCTGGGTTATCTGATTATCCTGAAAAATCGTTAGATTACGTAATTCTAAATCAAACGTTTCAACAAGTTAAAAAACCGGCATTTGTTTTAGAAGAAGCATTAAGGGTAAGCAGGAAAACAATTGTAGGATTCCCCAACTTTTTACATCTTTCTTCAAGATTAAAAATGTGTTTCGGAGGAAAAGTTCCCGTAACCAAATCACTACCCTATAAGTGGTATGATACACCTAATCTACATTTCTTTAGTATTGCAGATTTTACAGAATATTGCAAAACAAAAGGGATTAAAATTGAAGAAACAGTTGTTATTTCAAAAAATAAAAAAGTCAGAGTCTTGCCAAATATTTTTGGAGAAATTGGGCTTTTCTTATTATCAAAATAAAACAAGTTACCCATTATGTTTTGAAGAATAAAGAGCCCAATTGTTTCTTTTGTTCTAAGAAACCATGATATTTGCATAATTCTATTTTATTATAAGTAAATAAGTTAGTAATATCGTAGATTAAGCTAGAATTCCATTTAAATGCAGAAGAAGAGGATAATAAATGAAGATAATTATTGGACCAGCATCTAAAGATTTAGCTACCAAGATAGCAGATTTGACAGGCTACGAAAAAGTTAATGTTATTAGCAAAAAATTTCCAGATGGGGAGGTTTATGTACGTTTGGAAAATAATGTAAAAGATGAAAACGTTGCAATAATACAAACAACAAGTCCACCACAAAATAGTAATTTCTTACAACTAGCTTTTATTGCCAACGCAGCAAAACTTGCTGGTGCAAAAAAAATCATTGGAATAACACCTTACTTAGCTTATGCTCGTCAAGACAAAATTTTCCTCCAAGGTGAGAATAGAAGTATCGAGACTATAGCCAACATGATA
>JAENXI010000093.1 GCA_016649625.1 Candidatus Bathyarchaeota archaeon | reverse complement strand
ATAATTTCTAAGAATTATTGCTAGTTAGAAATTAGAATCATAAAATTCTGTTATAACGAATCAAACATCAAATCATTTTTTCGATTCTTGCTTCTCTTTGTGTTTTTTCTTCTTTTCAGCACGCTCTTTCTTAGTCATCTGCTTCATTTTACCGCTTTTTCCCATACCCAAACAAATCACCCAAAAAAGAATACACATCAACAAAGATTAATGCTTGGTTTCTTTATCCACACTTTAACCCTACTTTCTATTCTAACTCTTGCTTCCGTTTGCATCAACTTAATTTGTGACTGAACAAACCTATCATCATCATTTCTAAATTCTCTTATTATCGCATTTTTCAGCTTTGGCAATGAAGTGTGCTCATCAGAACCAACAATACCCCAGAAGTAATTTTGTATTCGTTCTCTCTTCTTTAAGAATACAATCTCCAATTTCCGTGGCAATATAATCGATCAAAAATAATCACATGTTCTTTGTTATATGTTTAGTATTGCTTAGTAAACTAATTTTCTAATATTCCAATTTCTAATAAACTGGAAATTAGTAGAAGTTTCTAAATTTCTAAATTCTAAACAACTAACGGATTTTAAGTTACTTATTGATGGATAATCGGGTCTTTCTCAACATAGTCCAATTGGCAAATCCAGTTTCAGGAACAATAGATCTTTCAATTATTTCTTTCAAGTTTTTCGCCAACATTAATTTACATTCAAGATCCAATATCTATTAGAATGCAAAAAATTAGAGCAGTATTCTTTGATTTGGATAACACGCTTATTGATTTTATGCAGATGAAAGAAGAATCCTGCAGAGCTGCAACTCAAGCTATGATTGGCGCGGGATTGAAAATGGATCAAAAAGAAGCATTTTGTAAGTTGGTGGAAACTTGTTATAAGTTGGGATTAGAATCCGATTTTGCTTGTACACAATTTCTAAAAGAGAATAACAAGTTTGATCCTAAAATATTAGCTGCTGCAATAAACAAATACCAAGAAACTAAAGCCGATTATGTCAAACCATATCAAAATGTAAAATCGGTTTAGCAGAATTTTAAGGAAAAAGGTGTAGTTTTATCTATAGTGACTGATGCTCCAAAAACAAAGGCTTACCAAAGATTGTTAACTATGGTAATCGACAAATACTTTGAATTTGTTGTTGGATTTGAAGATACTAACTTGAAGAACATACAGGTTTGTCTTTAGAGTTAGCTATTAAATTGTTAAACAAAGAGATTCCCGACATAAAGAATAGTGAAATTTTGATGATGGGTGATTCAATAAATAGAGATCTTAAACCAGCAGTAAAATTGGGACTAAGAACAGCTGTAGCAAAAAACGGACAAATATCTAAGGAAAATGGAACAGTAGATTACGAACTAGAAAACATTAACGATCTCATAAAAATTGTTTAATTGTGTAGATCTGTAGTTTACTGGTAAAAAATTGTTAATTTAGAAGCGTTAATAGTGTTTATTATTTTTTTTCGAAAATTGAATTACTAAATGGGTTTGTGAGGACTCAAAATATTATATGAAGTTAGATTTTTGTTTCCTTTTAAGAGGTTTTTTGAAATAAATCTTGTAAGTCTATAATTTCTATTTTGGATTAACAAACTTTGTGTTATTTACAAAGCATAGGATTCCATTATTTAGAAAAGGTTGAGCAATCCGGAGTAGTCATAATTCTGAAAAATACATTGAATTCTTCTCATTTGACTTCCACTAGAAAAATCATGTTTTTACCGGCTTTAGATTTAGGACGTGCTTTAGATCCAATTTCCGAACTGGGTCGACTCAATTGACTATGACTTGCAGGACATTGAATTCCCACCGTTTTTTCATCCTTTGAAACCCAAACAACTCGACTCATTGCACGGCATTTTGGACACTTGATTTTGTCACCAATATTTGCTATGTTCTCGTTCCCCTCTTTTTTTTCAATTGTTCAGTGCTGTTTTTTTTGGCCTTACTTGTTAATTTCCATGAACTCGAATATAGATGATTTGCATATTCTGCAGCTTTTCAACAACCTTGCTCTAATAAGTGCAAGATATTTTTTCCCAATGTTGATTTAATTTGAAAAGAATTTGTTCTCCAACAGACTAACCTAGATGATAAAACAATCTCTTCACATTTGAGTGCCACATAGCACTTATGAATGTATGGGTTTTTTAAAATTAGGATGAAATAAAGGCTTAAAAACAAACCGAGCGATGAAGCTGAGGCTTCAAAAACTGTTGAGACCTTCTATGACCTCACAAAAAATTGTCTAGAACCTAACCATTTCTCTCGTTTTAGAAAAAAGCGTCTAACTTTATTTTGAAAGACTTTTAGGCAAAATCTTGTTATATAGACACTGTGCGTGATAAGTTTGAACATTGAAGTTCTTGGCGGAAAAAATGAAATTGGCGGTAACAAGAAATGGCATATACTATTTATATTCTTGAATAGGCAACTATGTCTTTGAATGTAATTCTTCAAATTCTCTTAAAAAAAACAACGAAGAATTAAATAGCCATTTGCAATAATCTTCTAAGATTATTAATTTCTACAGCGTTTGTTCTAGTAACTAACCTAGAAAAACTAGAGCTAGCTTCTGACCCCAAAGTCATAACGGTTTCCCCTTGATAAGAAATTGTTATAGTATACCCTTCAGTCTTTAGTTCCTTGGCGACATTCTTGAGCAATCCAAGCATATCTAGTAAAGAGTTCTTTTTAGTTCCACCTTCCAAAGCCTTTTTCAGAACTTCTTTGTCAACTATGTTAAGGTCGATCTTTTTGTTTTCCACTCTTAATTGAAGAGTCTTAACATCACCAGCAGAAACGGTGACTGCTCCAGATTTAAGCACCTGACTTATCCAAGTTGGAAACTTCACTTTTTGGCCCGCTCAAGAAAAAAACTACTTGGCGTCTTCAGCGTAAAGGACATCTAAAACAATAGAGCCATTCAGTTTAACTTTAGCTGGACCTGCGTCTAGTGTAAGGTCTTGAAAACTTAGTTTAAGATTTGATTCTTTTCCTGCAAGTTTGTCGATCATTTTAAGCATTATTTCGCCAATATTTTCTGATTTTTCTGATTTTTCTGACATTCATTATTCACACGATAAGCTATCAGGTACCTCTTAATAAGAATAATACATGACATCAGAACAATTCTAAGGAGTTCTATATTTTAATTATTAAATCAAATGTTTGCTACTGAAACAAAATAGCTATACTCTACTTTTTGAAGAAAAAAGGAAATTAAATTTTTATCAAAAAAGGATTTCTAAATTTCTAATCAGGCTTAAGAATAGAAATTAATTTTCTAAAAATCTCAAAGGTTTAGAAATAGAAATTATAAAATCCAAAACAGATACCAACAAGTACCTAATATTCGCACTTTCTTAATTTAATAACATATTAGAAACATAATTCGTTTCTGTTGATACAACTTGCAAAAGCAATCTCTGTTCTTAACTAATAGAATACTATAAACAATACTTGCAAAAACAAAAAACCATTTTTGGGATAATCTTTCAAAGGACCCCTTATAACGTTGCAGTATGTTTCAAGTTTTGAGTTCCGTGTTAGATTTTGGTTTTTTGTCTGAATGTCGAAACAAAGTGAAAGCTCGTTTCTTTGGGAAGTCCTTGCATTTGAAGATGTGAAGTGTTTTATTAGATTTTATACTACATCTTTTTCGAGCATTCTTACGCCTAAGCCGGGGAGTCAACTGAAAAAAAGGACATTTTGAGCAAAGAGTACTCAGATTTATCTCACCTCTAATCTATTTTTGAAGTCAACTGTCAATAATTTAACCTCATGACAAGTTGGATGCATTTTACCAGTTTTGTTTGATATCTTATCTTTTTTATCTCGTCATCATTCTCCTAAACACTGGCACAGCAATCGCAGTTGTAACTACACCAAAGACAATCAACACAATTAACTCATTTGAAATCGCAGAAACATCTGCCCCTAACACCATGACTTTTCTAAGAGCATCTGCAGCATAGGTAAGAGGAAGGAACTTAGAGATACTCTGCATATACCATGGCATCTGCTGTATCGGAAAGAATACCCCGCTAAGAAACATCATAGGAAACATCAATGTCGTCATCATCATTTGTGCAGTTTCCTGATCTTTCGCAAAAGATGTGATCACAACACCCAAACCCACAAACGCAAATACACCCAACAAAAGCAAACTAAACACAAGTAAAAGACTCCCCTGTATCGCAACACCAAACAACCCCACAGCCAACACTAATATTATAGCACCCTGAAGCAACCCTCGGGCAACTTGAGCTAAAGTTTTTCCAAGAATAATAGACAACCTGTTAATCGGGGCCACCATCATACCGTCCATAGTACCGATTTCCTTTTCTTGTGATATCGCCACTGGAAGACCAGTCATAACACTCATCATAACAGTCATAGCCATTATGCCAGGAGCAATAAAATCAAAATAGCTAGGATTACCAGAAACAACACCCACAGT
>JAENXI010000092.1 GCA_016649625.1 Candidatus Bathyarchaeota archaeon | reverse complement strand
GGATGGAGATCAAATTCTTTTCCAACTTTTTTGATTACATCAGTTTTTTGAAGCCCATCTATATTAATCCATGTGACCATCGATTTTTCTCTAAACGAAAAAGATTCTTTGACTTCTTTGACTATTTTCTCTTTAATCTGACTTTCATTAAAACTAATAACACTAATACTTGTTTTAACTGGTTTTTCTTTTCCTACGTAGACTATTGTACCTGGAGGAAGACCTGTTTTTTTTGCTCTTCCCCAAATATTTCGATTAATATTTTTTCCCTCTAAACTGCTCTACTCTGTTAAAGATCCTTATAAGCCTTAAAAAAAAGAAATGAAAAGGAGTGAGAAGAGAAAGGTTTGTTTACTTAAAAAAGAGGTAAAAAAATGATTGTTTTTTCCCTTAATTGTTGAACTGAATTACAGCATTCCAATTAATTTTATTTTTTTTATTAAAAAATCGTTAATAAAATAGCTGATACTGATATTAACGGTGAGTGTTTTGTTAATAAGGAGGAAAAAGGGTTGATATTTAGCTTGTTTTTTAAAAAAAAACGTGTTTAAGACTTTATTTTTAAAAAAAATACATATATCCATGTTTATTTCTCTACAGCTTGTTTAGTATATTTCAAAATGAAAGGAGTATTACTGGAGGATAAAAGATGAGAAAACAAATTAGCAAATTTTTTCTCTTCTATTATGTTGCATTCTATTCCTTGTGACTCTATGATTGTTTAGACTCTAAGTTCCAATCAAATAAATGTAAAAAACTTGGGAAGTGTATTTTATGAATAAACAACTTAAGGTTATTTCAAAACCAAACCCAGATTCGGTAACTCTACTATTGCCCAAAAAAGGAGAGACATTACCATTGATAAAATTTGATGGTGATTTGGATCTTTTATGTGGAAACTGTAATGAAATCTTAGTTGAAGGCATTATAGAGGAAGATCAAATTAAAAACGTGGTAATTCGCTGTCCAACTTGTAGAAGTTATAATGAAGTAAATATGTCTTTACACAAATCTGCAAATATGAAAGAGACTGTTAGGAATAAAGTTGATTCCAACCTGGTTTGATTTCGATTAACAAGTATTTTTTTGTAATAAAAACGTTTAGGAATCTGGAATTATGTCTGAAAAAAAGAAGTTGCTTGAAAGGGCAAAAAATCATTATTTTGCTTTGGGTCTTGGAGATGGAGCCTCATATTTATGTCGAGAAAATATGAAGTATGGTTTAGCAAAAATTCATATTGTGCAAGAAAAATTGGGATTTGAACCAAATGCTACGTTTCTTTCAACTCCTGATGAAACAGTTACGCGAAATAAATCACGTTGGAAGGCTGGATTTGGTTATGGTGGAAAACTAGTTTGGGGTTCAGGAAAAGATCCTTTTATAATTTTAGATGCTAAGCCAAATACTTGTGGTATGCTAGTTGGTGGTATTGATAAGCTTCCTAATCCAAGGCAACTTATCGAAAATATAACATCTTATAGAAAAGATTGTTATATTGACAATATTAATATTGATTGGGATTTTGCTCATAGTAATCATTTTATTGATTTGTTTGAAGTTGAAAGTTTAAAGTTAGATTATAATTTTCCAAAATATGTTTTTATTGTGCATGGTTCTGCACCTGAATTATGCAGGGAAAATAAGAAAGGTATGGGGTTATATTTTGATAGAAGTAAAGAACTTCAGAGTATTTCTCAAAGGTTTGATACTGAATTTGGATGTCTTCATGTTTTGCTCGATAGTGCGGCTAAAGAGTATTATCATTTTTATCAGTATGCTGAGCAGTTTTCAAAAAATAAGAGGCGCCTTGTTGCAGAGGCAATATTTGGAAGGTTTAGGGAGATCTGTAATGTTACTCATCAAGGTCTTTTGAATTATAATGAGCTTCTTTTAGGTTGTCAAAATACAAAAGACGCAAATAATAATATTTTTCCAATAGCTTTGAAGGCTGATCTTCCTGGTTTCTTGTTTGAGGGAAATGAGAACCTAAATGATGAGATTATTGAGGTTTCAGGGTTTTCTAAACGTGCAGAGAACTTGGGGGTTATGGATAGGTTGAGAGGATCTAATGTTTTGCCTCATGGTGGGGGTTACGCATTTAGTGATTTTCTTAAGGTTAAAGAAGTTATTGAAGTTGGGGATAAGCGTTATTTTATTTTGGAGATGAGAGCTGAAATTGGGAATAAGATTTGTTCTGATGTTCGAGATATGGAGTTTGATTATCGAGGAAAAGCGGTTGTTTTAAGAACTGTTGAGCTTCAGTTGGGGCAGATAATAGCTAAGCTTATTCCAAAATTTGTTTTAAAAATCTAATTTTATCGTAATTGAAAAGAAGGTAGTTGCTTGTTTGACCTGTTGGATTATGTTTAGTTTAATTTCTTTTTTTTGGTAGTTAGAACTAAATTTTGGGAAATAGAAGCATGGTGGCAGAAGGATGGATTCTATTTTGATCATATATTCTAAAATATTTTTTTGTTAGGTCTCTGACTTTTTTTTCATCACTTAAGTATTTGATATGCAGCAATTCGTGTATTAAAGCAGCCTTCGCACGACTTGTTACATATGAAAAAAAGGTTTTTTTACCAAATCGTGATGCTATCTTTAAACATAAATTTCTATTTTTAGGGAATATTTTGATTTCACCTTTTCTATTGCATTTTCCAATAACCTGCTGGCCTTCTTTGTTTTTGAGAGGAAAAACTCTTATTTTTATTTGTTCGATTTTGCTTTCAGATATTTTTTCTTTTCTTAATAGATGTTTGATAAATCTTTGAAATTTTTGATTCTTTATTGTTTTACATGTAAAATCTGAATATTGACTATAGAAAACTAGGTCATTATGTGGAATTGGGTTATTTTTTTTGAATTTTGCAATTACAGTTATCTTATTATTTATCAGTTAGTTAACCTCAAAAAGTTTTGACTTTGAAAAATGTCAAAACAATAATTTACTAATATAAAAAACGGAATAGTTTCTATATTAAGATTGGGTGTGATTTTTGAAGTTTTTATCATAAAATTAATGTTAAGATGAATAGTTTTAAGATGATATTTTTTAAGTTTGTTTATATACTGAAAACAGAGCCAATCGTAAGGTTATTTAATTAAAATAGGTTCTTTTTTGACTTTTATTTTTAAAAAAATACATATATTCAAGTTAAGATTCCAAAGGATTATGGGCGTGAAGGTGTGTATAGTGAAGAAGAATGGGGAGATTCTTGGGAAGAAATCGAGTATGTAGAGACGTTGGTTATTGGAGATTAGTTGTAAGAAAATAGTGTGATTTGCTATGTTTATTCAAAAAGGAGTTCAAGGAAATAAGCTTGTTGTTTGCTGGGGTTTAAAGCTAAAAAATCTTTAAAATTTAGTTTATGTGAGAGAATTTATGTGTGTAAAGTTTTTTTTGAAAGTTTGGCTTCTCAGACTCCTATTGGTTTAGATATGTTGTTTTGGTGAGATTTAAATGAATTTACGATTACATATAACCCAAAAAGAGACAAAAGACTATCTACTGGCACAACGCCGATTTACTGTAGTGGATCTAGACATGTCAAAGGATTATCCACAACCCTTTGTGTGTATACTTCCTATTAACATCAAAGCGGGAATTAAGTCATCTAATATCTTTGAAGGATTGTTTGGAACGGACAGTATTAAGATTGCGAAACAGCTTTTAGAAAAAGGGCTAAAATCAAAATATGATTTAGAAACAACTAGGGTAATTCGAGATCGACTAAAACAGCTTACTCCAAGACCAAAGAATATCGCTAAATGCATTAATTGTAGTAAAGATTTTGAATATCGAACTTATAGATTTGGACGACAGAAAACTTGCAATGATTGCTTGACCCAAAGGGCTACACGCTACTAAGAGGCTTTGTTAAATCCACTATTTTTCTTAAATGCTTTATGGTTTCTTAAAAATTTAAATAATAAAAAAAATAGGATTAAAAAAAAACAGAGTTTAGTTGGCAGCGTTACTCGGATTGTTTGCTTTTTTTTCCTTTTTTCCCTTTCTTCTTAGCCACAGTATTGCCCTCCTAAAGGTAAAAAACAAACATCACAGACAGACTTATTCTTCATAGTCATCTTCTGGCCAATCTTGTTCTATCCATTCTTCCTCTTCTTCAAAGATCATACACTATGACCTCCTAATAGCATAGCATAAACAAGTAAGATATATTCTTTTTTTCCTGAAATAAAGCTTTAAGATTGTTTATTTTGGCAAATAACGCTTTAAATTTGTCTATTTTAAGGTATATAAACAAATTTTTGTGTTTTCTTTTCTTTATTTGTTTCGTCATTTGACAACACAAAAACCAAACAACCCTACACCCTTAAATCAAGAATAACAGACATTACATTATTGGATGGTTGATTCCCAGATGGTTCCATTTGATTTTGAGAAAGTGATCTTAGAGTGTAAAGAATACAGTCAAAATATGTCACCAAAAGATTTACACCATGGATTTGAACATTGTTTGCGAGTAAAAAATTACGCAGTAGAGATTGCCAAACGTGAAAACGCGGATTTTTGGGTTGTAGAGATTGCTGCATAT
>JAENXI010000091.1 GCA_016649625.1 Candidatus Bathyarchaeota archaeon | reverse complement strand
ATAAAAACTGCAGAAGCTTCAAAAACAGGGGCTGCTACAAACATCATCACAGGGTTTTCTTATGGTTTAGAGAGTGTTTTTCCACCATTACTGGGTATAGGTGTTGCAGCTGTAATAGCCTATTACCTATGTAATCCATTAGGACAAGGATACGCTGTCTATGGCATTGGCATGGCCGCTATTGGAATGTTGTCCATAGTAGGTCTAATAATTTCTAGTGACGCTTATGGCCCAATTGTTGATAATGCTAGAGGAATAGCAGAACAAGCCGGATTAGGAGACGAGGTTATTCGTATTACTGATGAACTGGATGCAGCTGGAAATACCGCAAAGGCGATAACAAAAGGTTTTGCTATTGGCGCAGCTGGGCTAACAGTAATTGCATTACTAGCAACTTTTCAAGCTGAAGTTGCTTTGGCATTGGAAGATCTAATTGCAAATGGATTGATTACACTTGCAAGTGGTGAAACAGTTGAGAGTCTTGTTGCACTGAGTCTATTGGAGCCTAAAGTTTTACTCGGAACATTCATAGGAATTGCTATGCCTGCATTATTTTCAGCAATGTTAATGCTTGGTGTGGGACGAAATGCAGAAAGAATGATCAAAGAAGTCCGCAGACAATTCAAAGAAATACCCGGATTAAAAGAGGGAAAAGAAGGAGTAAAACCAGATTATGTTCGTTGTGTAGATATAGCCACTACAGGAGCATTGCGAGAACTTCTTCCAGCTAGCACTGTAACAATAGGAGTCACTTTAGCAGTAGGATTTATAGGTGGATTCCAAACTCTAGGCGGATTCTTAGCAGGCAGTATTTTCTCTGGATTACTATTGGCACTATTGATGTCGAATGCTGGTGGTTTGTGGGATAATGCTAAAAAATATATTGAGACAGGTGTTCACGGTGGAAAAGGATCAGATGCACATAAAGCCGCTGTTGTAGGAGATATGGTGGGAGACCCGTTCAAGGATACAGCCGGACCTTCAATAAACACTATGATTACGGTGATGTCTCTAGTTGCTTCATTGTTTGCCGCTCTAATAGTCCAATATAATCTGTTTGGGATATTAGGTCTTTAACTTTCCTTAATCCTTCCTTTTTTATTTTAAATTAAAAAAAATAGCCATTTTAATGAGACAACTAGTTGTTATTCTGAAAAACAGTTATGTTTCAATTAATGCTTTTGCTGCATTCCAAATTTTGTCACTTACAAAATGGATGCTTTTGATAACGATGCCTTGTTTCATTTTTCGAATTTCAGTAGAAGTATACAAACTTTTGCCTATTGCAAGAGCTTTAGCATGTTTTTCGTCTATAATTACAACTAAAGCATCTTTTTCAAATTCATCTTCTACTCTCACTATTCCTGGAACCATTATATTAGCCCCCTTACAAACAAAGGGAACTGCACCCATATCTACCACAATGTGTGGTAGAGTGGAATAGAATTTGTCAAAAAGTAATGTTGGCATTACTAAGTGGGATATTTCAAAAAACAGTGGTTTACCTTCAACAAGATAAAGTTTTACGCTACCTACTTCAACGATCTCAACTTTTGATTTATAACTAAACAAAGCTTCGAAATTGAAGTTTAGTCTTTTTGAAATCTCAAGGAATACTTTTTTGGAATCCTTTGATTTAACAGAGCATCGAGAAGTTTTCATGAATAGGACATCTCAAACATATTTTAAATACAATCTTTTTTAACTACTCAATAAATATTGCAGGTTGACCAGGAATAGCTAATTTAGCCCTTTGGTTTGGATCATATCGTTTTGAATCATCTTCAGTGTAAACAGATATTTTGGTATTGAATCGGTTCTCTAAAAACTTTTTTGCATTTTCGATAAAATCTTTTTCGTCTGAAATCACTATTTCTGCAAGGCGTTTTTTTCTACTTATTGGAAATTTGTTTAAAATCTTTAGTGCTTTAGGAACATAGGATGCAATCGATTTCATATTTTGTCTTAACGATGGGTCTTGTGACAATTCTTTCATGACTTCATTTATTTTAACTTGACCTTTAACAGCTTTATTTATTAAATTTTGATAGATCTTTTGTTTCCAATTAGCAGCAGTGTAATAACATATTTGGTGTGGCGAAATTTTAGTGGCCTTTAGAATGTTTAAAGTATCTCCAATTAAATCGACTAAAATATTCTCTTTTTCCTCAGCTTCAGGATTGATTTTAGAATTTTCTTTCTGGGGCCAACTGGATATAGATATAAAATCTTTTTTGCCAAAACTACTCCAAATTTCTTCACATATATGAGGTGCAAATGGAGCTAGGAGTTTAATCCAAACTTCTAAAGTTTCACTAAGTGCAAGAGTATTTGTTTTTTGTTTTCTATTAATATACCAACGAATATCATTCCAAACTTCAAACAATGCAACTTCTAATGCTGTTCTTGTTTTCAGATTGTCAATGTTTTCTGTAACCTGTGTAATTCGTTGTTGAAGCTTACTTGCTAACCACTTTTCTAAGTGTCCATCTTGTTTGTGTTTTGGGGAATCTATTATTTTTAAAGTAAAGTGTTGTAACGCTTCAAGTTTCATTTTGAGATCCTTAGCATTTTCACTTCTCCAGTCAGGGTCATCCATTGCTTCAGCTCCTAAAAGAAGTACGCATCTTGTAGCATCAGCGCCATACTTCTCTACTGCAGTTTTCATTGTCACGAAATTTCCTTTTGATTTATGCATCTGTTTTCCTTCAATCATGAGCATACCATTAACACCCATTCCTTTGGGCCAATGGTTAGGAGGAAATAAGGCAGCATGGTGAAAGATACAAAAAGAGAGATGATTAGGCACGAGCTCTTTTGCTGAAATACGTAAATCAAAAGGATACCAATAAAGAAATTCTGCCCTCATTTTCTTTAACAAATTAATACTTATCTGGGATTGTTCGCTTAGATCTGAAAGGTTTCCTTTGCCATAAAAAATAAAATCAAAAAAAGTTGGCGTCAAGGATTTGGGAGTTATTTTGTGTTTTTTTATGTGATGGCTGATTGTGTAAAATGCCATATATACAGTTGAGTCACTAAGAGTTCCGATTATCCAGCCCGGGCCCCATGGTAGTGGAGTTCCAAACCCAGTAGTTCTAGCACAGGCCCACTCTCTGAGCCAATCGATAACTCCGTTAAACCATTGTCGAGCGGATTCAGGGTAAATATTCATCTGAGATATTACTTCTTTGGCTTTCTTTTTCCAAGTAGTTTCCGAATAATTAAGGAACCATTGATCTGAAAGAATTTTTACTATACAAGGAGTCATGCAGCGACATACTATGCTTTGAGGTAAATCGTACATGCTATCTGCGATTCCTAAGCTCTTAAAATCTTTGATGATTAATTCCTTAACTTCGTTTACCAATTTCCCGGCATAGGGACCACAGTTTTCTTTTAATTTGCCTGAATGGAATTCTTTTTTATATAAAATTTTTGTGGCTTCTTCTGCTTGAGGATCGTTTTGGTTAGTTATTTCCATTTTTTCTACAAGCTTAACTGCAGGATACGGGTTTTCGCCTTCGATTTCAATAATTGAAATTGGTTTTATCTGTTTTAGAGTATGTATATCAAGATTATATTTCTTGGCAACTTCAGGTTTTCCTTGTAAGTCTCTTAGGGCTAACCAATCATAAGGCGCATGAGCAGGTACACTATAAACAACTCCAGTACCCTGATTTGAATCCACAAATGAACCGGGCAAAATCAAATATTTGTTTGAAGAAATTGGGCTATCAAATTTCTTACCAATAAGTTCTTGACCTTTAAAAACTCTTTTAATTTCAACTCTTTTTTCTTGTTCTTTAAGTTTCTCAGCAGCCTCTTTACTGATTATCCAAATTTCATTGTTGATTTGAGCTTCAACATAGTTAGCGTCTGGATTTATCCAAATATTAGTAATTCCATAGATTGTTTCAGGTCTAAAGGTTGCAGCCGGTAAGTATTTTGTATCATCGAGTCTAAATTTTATTAAAGTATATTCTTCCGGAGTTACTCCTTCACCGACTTGTCGATCATGATCACCTGTAGGACTCTTATCCTTTGGACACCAAACTACAGGATGCGTTCCTTGAGTAACATAACCTTTTCTTTTCAGGTTCATATACTGCCATTCAATAAATTTTTTGTAAACAGCCATCTCCGTTGTGAATTCTCTTCTCCAATCAACTGAAAAACCAATATTTTTAACAGCCACTCTTCCATCATTTGTATAATATTGAGCCATATAGAGTGGATCGATAAATTTCTTAAGTTCATTTTCAGGAACACCATCTGCATCTCGTAAAACTCGAATATAGTCCTGATCACCTTTTGCAACTCTTTGACTTGCACCCAATAATGGTTGACCAGTCCAATGCCAAGCCCAAGGCCAAAGCACATTATAACCTTGCATTCTTTTAAATCGAGCATAGACATCAACTCTTGAAGCAGTAAAAGTATGACCAACATGCAAAGGACCATTCATGTATGGATAAGGAAATGTAACAAAAATCTTCTTTTTATCAGGGTCAGGATTAGCTTCAAAAATTTTAGCTTTATCCCATTTCTTCTGCCATTTCTCTTCAATATGCTTGATG
>JAENXI010000090.1 GCA_016649625.1 Candidatus Bathyarchaeota archaeon | reverse complement strand
TACACTCCAGGGTGGAAATTCCATGAATGGGAACTAAAGGGTATTCCTATTAGGATAGAAATAGGTCCTAGGGACTTAAAACAGAATCAAATAACCTTAGCCAGAAGAGACACTTATCAAAAAACTAATGCGAAGATAGAAGATACTGTGCAAGCTACAAAATCCCTTCTTGATGAAATTCAAGAAAATTTATACGTAACAGCAAAAGAAAGGTTAATTGAAAAGATAACTAAGGTTGATGACTATGAAGCTTTTAAAGACACTCTTAAAACAAAAGGTGGTTTTCTAAAAGCGGCATGGTGTGGTAAATCCAGTTGTGAAGAGAAAATAAAAGCTGAGACTGGGGCGACAATTAGATTAAAACCCTTTATAAAAGAATTATCAACTGATAAATGCATATTGTGTAACGAAGAATCTGAAGAAATTGTGTATTTTGCCCGATCTTATTAGAGAAAGACATTATAACCTAAAAAATTCTTTTTTTTCAAATAATTTGTTGGTTAAAAAAACCATTTTTTCGTAACCTTTATGTTTTCGAAGAACGCACTGTGCCTCCAGAGGATTTAATCAAACGATGGTGACTGTTAAAGTAGCTAAACGAGCTGATTCAATTGAGTATGCTATACGTGATGTTATTGATAATGCAGGGAAAGCCATAAAAAATGGTAAAAAAATTTTTCCTTTAAACATTGGAGATCCTGTTGCTTTTGATTTTCCGACTCCAGACCATATTAAGCAAGCATTGATTGAAGCAGTTAAAACCAATAAAAACTATTATTCTCCCTCAGAGGGTATTCCAGAATTAAAACAAGCTATTATTGGAAAAGAAAAGAAAGTAAATAATGTGAACATACCTAAAGGAAATGTTATAATCACTTCAGGTGTGTCGGAAGGCATACAAATGTTACTATCTAGTTTAGTGGAGGACGGTGATGAAATTCTTGTTCCAGGACCTGCCTATCCACCATATATTTCATACTCAAAATTTTGGAATGGTAAACCTATTACTTATGAAACCCTTGAGGGAGAGAACTGGCAACCTAATCCTGAGGATATTCGAAAGAAAATATCTGAAAAAACACAGGCAATTATACTTATTAATCCAAATAATCCTACAGGTGCTTTAACAAATAAAAAAATAGTTAAAAAAATATTAGACATTGCCGGCGAGCACAATCTTACCGTTATTTCAGACGAGATTTATGATCAGATAAGATATGTTGAAGAATTCGTTAGCACATCAAAGTTAGCTAAAGATATACCCGTTGTTGGGTTGAACGGTTTTTCAAAAGTTTATTTAATGACTGGCTGGCGCCTAGGATATGTTTACTTCCATGATCAAAATGATGAACTAAAAAATCTCAAAGAAGCTATTGAAAAACAAGCACGTATCAGAATTTGCGCTAGTACTCCTGTTCAGATGGCAGGAATTGCAGCACTAAATGGTCCACAAAACCATGTGGCTGATATGGTTAATAAATTAAAGATACGACGAGATTATTCTTGGAAAAGACTAAATGAAATTGAAGGAATTAGTTGTACAAAACCTGAAGGTGCCTTCTATGTTTTTCCAAAAATCCGTGATATTGGATCCAAATGGAAAACTGATATAGAATTTGTTGTTGAACTGCTGCAGGATACTGGTGTTTTATTAGTTCATGGTTCAGGTTTTGATCCAATATACGGTTCTGGACATGTGAGAGGTGTTTTTCTTCCTCCAATTGAGACATTAGAGCAAGCATTTAACAGAGTAGAACAATTCATGAAAAAAAAATTAGTGCAATGATCTCCTATTTTAACTATAGATAGGTACACCTTCATTTGGATCAACGATCACTTTTTGAAAAGCAGCCATTAACTTCTTTGTTATAGGACCTGGTTTACCATCAGCAATCTGTCTGCTGTTAACTTCTCTTATAGGTACCATTTCCATTGCTGTACCAGTAAAAAATGCTTCATCTGCTGTGAATAGTTGGAATGGAGTTATTCTGGTTTCGAAAACCTCTAATCCCCTACTTCTTGCAATTCTCGTTGCGACTTTTGCGGTAATACCTGATAGAGCACCACTAGAACTTGGTGGAGTGAAAAGTTTTCCATCTTTAACAATAAACAAGTTTTCCCCAACACCTTCAACTACACATCCAATTTTATCAAGGGATATAGCTTCATCAACACCTGTTGCAGTTGCTTCTATCTTTGCAAGTATACTATTGAGGTAGTTTAGAGATTTTATTTCATGTGTTGTTGAATCTACTGTATTTCTTCTGACCCATGAAATCATTGTAGATATTCCCTTCTCTTTTGCACTTGAAGAATGAAGATTAATGCTATCAGCTATTATTATTACAGAAGCCTTGGGACATTTTCTCGGATCAAGGCCTAAATCTCCCACTCCTCTTGTTACTACAAGACGAATATATGCATTAGTTAATTTATTTTTTCTTAAAGTTTCAATAACTGCTTTTAACATTTCTTCTTTTGAAAGTGGTATCTTCAACATTATTGCGTGTGCAGAAAGATAGAGTCTTTCAATATGTTCTCGTAATTTGAAAACAATTCCTTCATATGCTCGAATTCCTTCAAAAACACCATCTCCGTATAGAAGCCCATGATCATAAACCGATATTTTCGCATTTGATTTGGGATAATATATTCCATCTATATAGATTGCTATTTCTTTTTCCATGGCCTTAACTTCCGGGTTTTAATTCTTGTATCAACTCTATGTTTGATATATTTTTGGGAATTTTTTGTTATTTATTTTTATCCGTAAAATTGTGGTCTTTTTGTAAGATTTACCGGTAAAGGAAGAGGTTTGAATGGTTTATTATGAATTTGAGTTTTGATACTATTTATTAGCTGTGATAAATCCTTTTTTTCGACTTTTCCATTATTATTTCTGTCTCTAACTGAAAGACCTCCAGAATCAACTTCTTTTTGGCCTACAACAATTATGTATGGTATCCACTCTTTTTCAGCTCCTCTAACTTTCTTCTGTAGAGTTAATGCCCTATCATCAATATCTACTCTAATACATTGACTAGCTATTTCTTGAGAGATTTCAACAACTTTATTTATGTAAGCATCTGAAATTGGAATGAGACGAACTTGTGTAGGTGATAACCATAATGGAAGCATTGGTGATTTCCCTTTTTGTTGACCCTTGTAGGCTTTTTCTAATAATGCGTATATCACTCTTTCAATAGCACCACTTGGAGACCAATGTAAAATGAGTGGGTGTTTTTTTTCTCCATTCTCGTCAATATAATTAATGTTATATCTTTTTGCATTTTCAACATCGATTTGATCTGTTGATAGAGCAGCTGCTTTTTTCTGATTATCGATAAAATTAGCATCCCATTTTAATGTAAAGTAAAAGAATCGCTCTTCCCAAAGTTCAGCTAAAAGAGGTTTGTCGAAAAGTTTGGCTATTTGTGTAATAAACTCCTTGTTTTCTTCATAGAATTCTTTAGTGAAACGAAGAGCTATCTCATAATCTTCTTTTGTTAAACCTATTTCTTGTAATACATCAATACTTAGTTTGAATCTTGTTTTGAACTCTTTTTTTGCTTGATCTAAATCTGTGCAAAAAGCATGGCAATCAGGCATAGTAAATGCCCTAAGTCGCCTCAAACCACAAACTTCGCCACTTTTCTCTCGTCTAAAACTATATCGGGTTAATTCATACACTTTTAGAGGCATCTGTTTATACGAGAATTGAGTGTCATGTATCATTAAGAACTGTCCAAAACAGGCTGCAAATCTAAGAAATAATTCTTTATCCTCAGAATTTAGTGTATATTGACGGGCAGGGAATCGATGTAAATAATCAGACAGACTTGGATGATTGAAATCATACATAATTGGTGTTTCAACTTCCATTGCTCCGTATTTATTCATTCTATCTGTGATAAATTGTTCAAGTAAAGATTTGATCATACGCCCTTTTGGGTACCATCGTATATTGCCTGGATCACTTCCCTCTTCATAATCTGCTATTTCCAATCGTTTCATTAATGTTACATGAGGAGGCATTTCACAACTAGTTCGGGCTTTTGTTATCTCGTATTTGGAAAATAATTCAAGATTTTTATGGCCCTTAAATTTGAAATCTTCAACTGGTGTTAATAATCCTTTTGAATCTAAAATATGCCAAAACGATTTGAGTTTTTGTTCAGCTTTAAGTGCTTTAGAAATATTTGGTTTTTTTCTTTGACGATTTTTATCTGGACCTGCAGAATAAGATCGAGATTGTTCTGCTAGTGGATGACCCTTTATTGATATTGTAAATTGTTTAGTCCATCCAAAAGGAGCTCTAAAAGTCTCAATATTATTATCTTTAGCTTGTTTTTCCACTTCTTTTAATAATTTTAAAGCTTCATTTGGCTCTGCCAGATTACTGCTTAAGTGGGCAAAAGGATATATCAAGATTCTATTTACTTTTAGATTTTTTAAAAATCCAGTTAATTCTTCGATGGCTCTTTTAACTAAAGATATTTTGTCATCTTTCTCTATGGCTACAAAGAGAACTACAACTTGTTCAATTCTTTTTTCTTTCTCTTTAGTTTCTTCAGCCAATTTTATTTCTTTC
>JAENXI010000008.1 GCA_016649625.1 Candidatus Bathyarchaeota archaeon | reverse complement strand
TTATATCCTCATAGAGTCGTTTCTTTTTAGTAGGATTAGCCTCTCCAGGAATCATCAAATCTGTAACAAAAGCCAAAAGATAAGAAGCGATACCTTTGAAGTAGTTATCTCTCATAGCCAAAGAAACATCCCACATTTCTTTAGCGATCTTTAAAGACGACTCGAGATCATCTGTAAAAAACAAAGTAGCTAGCGCCCTAGCCCACAATGCAGATGCTTTAAAATATGAATCATCAACTTTCTTAGAAAGCTCAAAGGCTTTCTTTGAGTAAACCAAACATTTTTCTGCAAATTCCTTTCGCAGAGTCTCTGATTCACCTATATTTGCGTAATACCAACTCTGAAGAGTTGCTAAGGAAAAAGCAAGTAAAAGATCATTTTTCGCTTCTAATTCAGTGAAAATGGAGATTGCATCATCAGAAGCTTTAGTTCCCTCCTGGACAAGTCTTCTTTTTTCTTTTTCAATTGTTGCAATATATACTTGGTCAAAAAGACTCTGCGATATAAGATTACAAAGTCTACCATGGTCTATAGTGGCTTTAACTTCTTTATATTTTTCAAGAGCCTCTAAAGAAAACGCATTACATTTGCTTAAGATTTTGTTTTTTTCTGATGAAGTAGCTGAGACCCAAGAACGCATATACTCAGCCAAAGCGAAACATTCACTACTTTTACCAAGACTTGTCAAACTTCCTTCTTCTTTAAAGAATTTACCAGCCTTTTCATATGATGTTATAGCTAAAAACCGAATTTTCTTAAAATCCTCCAGACTAAAACTCTGTCTAGAAGCTCTGCTATAGCAAAAGCCAATCTTTTTCCAAGATTCTGCAACTTCACAAACAGATTTTGAACTAGAAATGAGCGCCTGTTCGTACCCTTTGGCTGCCTCAAACCAATTATAATCTTTCTCTTCACCATTACGCTCTGTGAACATTACTACACCGCATAAACTCTGTCGTATAACGCGATATTAGTAAATTCCACATTTAAATTGTTTCTTAAAACTCAAAACACAAGACAAAACAACAAAAAAAATAATAAAATAAAAAACAAGAAATAACAAACTACTGTTTTCTAATTAATCCCAAATTTTAACAGAACTAAAAAAACTATTCAATACAACCCCACTTAGTTTTATTCCATAACCTCTCATGAAAATAGTATAATATCATTGTAATAACATTGTAAACAGATCCAATGGCAATAGCAAGATCCCATCTACCTGTCAAAAAATACGAAGTAAAAATGCTAACTGCAATACATATAATACGCCAAATAATTGACTTAACAACTGACCTCTTTCTTGATTCCTTCATATTTCTATTCGAAACTAAGCCAATTAATAAACTTTCCAAACCCAAAAAAACAAAAATAACAGTATTTAAAACGATTATGAACATCAAAACCTAAACAACCCTATCCCTAAAAAAACTCTCAAAACCCCAAATACAACTAAAAAATAAACATAGTTATCAACTACTAAACAACAAACAATAAACAAAAATTCCCAACTCTATTTCCCCAAACTAAATAGGCAAAGTATTTGTCCTAGGACCTCAAAACTTCTTAAATAAATTACCTAAATATGACTACCACAATATTGTTTTTTAAGAGTTTTTCATGGTCGGACGTCTTACGTCTGACGTTGGACACCTGGTCGGACAAAAAAGTCCATAGATTTTATGTTTGGGTGCCAAAAATGTACAATGATTTTTCCAAAGATTTTGACTTGAAGTTAAAGTAAATTAGTAGTAAAACTAAAAAAAAGACACCAGATCCCCAAAAAAGATCAACAACATGACATGGTGGATTTCCCACAATAACATCAACAAAGCCACTCCAAACAAAACTCTAATCACCAACAACAATCTAACATCCCCTGTCCTAAAAAAAACAAAAAACTAGATTTTAAGGAATGATCCAGGCAAGAAAATTATTTTCTCAGGCTCAATCTTTTTAAAATATTTCGTTGCAATAACTTGAAAGAGTTAAGTCCAGTATCTGGAAAGAGGGTAACTAAATTCAAGTTTTTATGTTTTCGAGCAATCTTTTTTGCCGCAAAATAGTTAAGACCCGATGAAGAACCAACATAAAACCCCCTTCGCCACAGATACTCTGTTGCCAAAAAAGCTTCCTTATCACTAACTTCAACCCAATCATCAATCAAATCACGATTTTTTTGGATTATCTCAGGTTCTAATGATTCTTGATAGTTCCTCAACCCCTGAATATGATGATTCATTTGAGGTTGAACAGCTACACATTTTATTTTGGGATTCATTTTTTTCAAATACCGTGCAATACCTACAATTGAACCTCCAGTACCAGCACCCATAACTACCATTTTGACTTTTCCATTGGTCTGTTTCCAAATTTCAGGTCCAGTGCCTTCAAAGTGAGCTCTTATGTTATCTGCATTGTTGTATTGATTTAGAAATTCTTTTTTAGGGTCTTTTAACCACAGATCCTTTACTTTTACAATAGCCCCGTCCCTCTCGTTTCTTCTTGGACAATAACCGTCAGGAGTTTTTTCAACGATTGCACCAGATTTTTGTACTCGATTAAAAGTCTCTTCCCCTACAACGCTCGGTATAACAATCATTGTTTTTAATCCTAAGAATCGACCTACAAGACCATATGCGATTCCAAAATTTCCAGAAGAAGCTTCTATAAAAATCGTTTCTTCTAGGTTGGGTATACCTTTTTTTATTGCTCCTTCAAACATGTAAATCGCAGGTCGATCTTTAACAGAGTGACTCAAGGGATTGTAGTATTCAAGCTTTGCACTAATTGGATTACCATTCACATTGTCTATTAGTGTTAATGGTGTGTTACCGACCATTTTTTTTAGAAAAAACAATTTTTCAAGAATTAATTCAGTTGAAACAGAAGTAGTATGAATTAGCGATAATTTATTTGCTTGAACAAAAACGTCCACCAGCCATCACAAAACCCTCATAACAATGTTATATCAAATGTAAAAGTAACAAAATCAAATATAAACTTTCGCATCAAATACCAACAATCAAAATACTAATCGGTTCAGTAAACCAAAAACATTAAAAAAAATAAAAACATTTATGGAAGCTCCACCCAGAAAACAATAAAGGAATGCTGATTGCAAAAAACAGTAATATCTAAAAAGCAAAAAGCGATTTTACTAACAATTCTAGCGGGTGTTTTATGGGGAACATCATTTCCAGCCATAAAAATTGGTTTGGAATATGTTGATGCAATAAATTTTGTGTTTCTAAGATTCTTAGTCGCTTCAATAGTAATGTTTATCGCTGTTCTAGCTGCGAGAAAGTTTGAGTTCAAATTCAGTAATAAAAAAATTCTTATTTTTCTAGGCCTAACTAATGGGGTCGCATATTTACTCCAATACATTGGAATGAATTACACCTCTGCAGCTAAAGCATCACTATTTGTGAATCTAAGCGCAATCTGGGTTGCCTTAATTAGTACAATAGTTATTGGAGAACATTTTGGCAAAAACAAAACTTTAGGAATTATCTCAGGTGTAATCGGACTGTTTCTAGTAACTACTAATCTAAACATAGAGATGCTAAGTGGAGGACAAATATTGGGAGATTTGATTTTGATTTTAGCTGGAATTGTTTGGGCATTTTTTATTGTTTATAACAAAATTCTGGTAAACAACGATAATGGCCTGATCCAATCTATAATCTGGATCTTGCCAATAACTTTGATTCCAACAATACCATTTGTTCTAATTTCACCTAACAACATCTTTTTAATACCTATTGAAGGGTGGATAGCAATTTTCTACACAGCGGTTTTCTGTTGGGTGATCCCCTACTATTTATGGTTAGAAGGCCTAAAACACATCTCAGCTTCAACATCAACAATTTTGCTCCTAACAGAAATACTAGTCGCAACTACAATATCAGTAATTTTCCTCAATGAACTTATAACTCTAATCACTGGAATTGGAGCTCTCTTCATATTAGCTGCACTAGTTATAGTTTCAAAACAACCTAACAAACAAGATTCTAAAAAACAAGAAGAAAAATAGAAGGCAACAAACCAAGAGCAGTAGCAATAGGAAGTCCTGGAACTTGTCTTTGCTTAGAAGTTAACTTCATTGTAACCAAAGCACCAACAAGAATAAGCAACAAAGAAAAGCCACCTACAACTAAACCAAAATTTGCAGACGCACTTGAAACAATAATCGAGTAACCAATCAGATCCCCAATTCCAATTCCCCACTCAGAAGTTGAAAAAGCCAGCTCTACAATCATTTGCTCATATTTAGCCTCACCAAGAAATCCTCTAAAAACTTTAGTTTGAATTAAAAAAGCATCTACAACTGCCAAAATAACAGAAACAACTATGACTACAGACAAAGGAAGCAACAAACCAAGAAAAGAACCCAAAGAACCACTTGAAACAATAAAAAGCCTATTTTTAGCTTTTCGAGAAAGAGAGTTAACAAAAGAAAGAAAAACAAAATAAGATCCAATATAAGCCACAATTGCAACAAAAACAAGAAAAATAGGAGATTCCAACCCCAAAGAAATAAACAAAAGCTTCCCAAAAAGCAAAATTGCAAGCATCCCTCCCTCAATAAACATAGCTACCAACAGTTTTGAAGCCGTTTGAATTCTAATCTTTTTAAATCTAAACAAACCAAACAAAACAACTCCAGCTAAAACAGAAACTACCAAAAGATTAACAACAGTCAAACTCGAAAAAGACCTTTGCAACGAAACAACAGTTGCATCTTCATAAGGACTTACAAGCAAAATTACCTGAACTAAAAACAATGAAATAACAATAGCAAAAAAAATTGGAAAAATAAAATTTACTTTGCCTGACTTAGATGAGAAAAACAATTCAGCTAAACCAGACTTTACCATTTAGGCAATCTCATAATACTTTCTAAAAAAGAAAGACATTAACTTTTCTAAACTAACAAGAATTACTTAACTTGGCTACTTTGTATGTTTCTCAATGTGCAACTTAGCTTCATTTTTAATAAAGAATTAAACACATTTCAACTGAATAAAAAAAGACAAAAACCATTTAAGGTCCAATATAACAATCCAAGCTGTTTAAACCTTGAAAAATAATAGCAACAAAAGACAAACAGATTCACAAAAGTCAACATTATTTAGCCATTATAGAGGGCTCTCTAAAGAAACAAAATATCTAATCATCTCATTGATATTACCCTCAGTAGCTTTTGGCATGTTCTTCACAGATATCTCATATTTCCTAACTGTGGTCCAAGGATTATCTTCTGAGTTTATGGGAATAATAATAACAACTATGGGTGTTTCCGCATTTGTGGGAAGTATTCCCCTTGGAATTGCCGCAGATAAATATGGCAAAAGAAAAACGCTAATTATCGGAAACATTGTAGCCAGTCTAGCCATTATAGTTTTCGCCTTAAGTACAAATCCCATAATTTTAATCATTGCAGTTCTTTTGGAGGGTATTTCAGAAGCAGCATCTCTCGCTTCAGCGAGTTCTTTGCTTGCAGAAAAATGCGAAAACATTCAAAGAAATGGCGCATTTGCACTTTATGGTTTTGCTCAAAGCCTAGCATTTGGAGTAGGTAGTTTTACACTTTCAGGAGTAAGTATTTTCGAAAGTTTTGGATTTAACAATCAAACCAGCCACCTCATCCTCTACATTATTTTAGGATTTCTAGGTCTTTTTTCAACTCTCTTAATGCTAAAGATTAAAGAATCAAAAATTCTAAAACACAAAAAAACAAAACTACGAAACCTACTTCCTGTGAAATCAAAAAACGTAATAGCAAAATATGTCACTACTTCAGCAATAATAGCTTTTGGAGCAGGAATGGTGGTACCATTAATGACCTATTGGCTCAAACTCCAGTATGGAGTCTCTGATGCTGTAAGTGGACCAATACTTGGAATTTCAAGCATAATTATTGCCCTCTCAATACTACCTTCACCATATCTTGCCAAAAAACTAGGAACAGTCAGAGCAATCGTATTAACTCAAGCAGCATCAATTATTTTTCTAATAACAACTCCACTTCAACCAAATTATATCTTAGCTAGTGCAGTATACACAACTCGAGCTTTTCTAATGAACATGGCAACTCCATTAGCACAATCAATGATAATGGGATTAGTAACAGAAGATGAACGAGGAGCAGCCTCTGGCATAAATGTGGCCTTATGGAGACTACCAAATGCATTAAGCACCACCGTAGGCGCTTCACTTATGGGTGCAGGATTTTTAGGAGAACCTTTTTTCATTTCAAGCATATTTTATTCAGGATCTATAATCCTATTTTGGCTATTCTTTAACAAAACAAAAATGCCAGAAGAAATCTCCTGTGAATAACATACTTTTTCCAAATCCTCAAAAAAACAAGAAGCTTTTTCAAACATAAGCCCCTTTTTTTGAAGCAAATACAAGAAAAGTTTGGAGGTCTTCTAATGGAAAAAACAAGAGAGATTCTGAATATTACTATCATGGGTATTATTTATTCATTAACTGTTATCCTGATAAACCTGGTTGTAATTTTTGTTTTCACCCAAGACATTATTCAAATCCTCTATTGGCTTTCTTTTATCACTTTAATAGAAGGTGGCCTGGGTCTAGTTGCAGGTGGGAGCACAGTTCTTTATTCTCCCATGTTTAACAGGGCTTTTGAGAAACTCTTTAATTCAAAACCATGGAATTCTAATCGCCAAAAAAAAGCAGAACAACAATCTAAAAAATGGATCATAACAGGATGTTTTTTGATTATTGAAGCATTAATAGTATCTGCTATCTAAAAAAATAAAAAAAAGAAAAGGGGAGAATTTATTTTAAATTCATTTTTTTCGTATAAAGTATACAGCACCTACAGCAACCACTACAACTACTACAGCTACAGCCAAGTAAAGGCCATATTCTGATAGAAAATCATCAGCAGGAGGTGCAACTCCAGTGTCATAACCGGCTGCGGCTAGCAAGGACTTTGCTAATTCAACATCGTATGTATGAGATTCAATTGATGGATCGTATCCTGCGGTCAAGGTGCAAATTGTATTTGTAACTGCTGGTGTTCCAAATCCGTCAAGTATAGTATCAATGATGATTTCTCTAGGTATTAGGTGGCTAATTGCCTGTCGAACGTATTTTGCAGCTTCAGCGGCTTTTGATGGATCTTGTTGACCTAAAGGTGTATCAACACCCGTACCGAGTATCGGATGTTCCATATTAATTCCTAACTCTTGTACTCCAAATGCCTCATAGCGTACATAATCACCCCAAGGGTCTTCAAGACTATCAACTTTGGTTTCAAGAAGGTATTGCGAATCCAAAATATCTACATCCCCTAGTTTAAGAGATGTAATGGCAGCATCGGAACCTTCAATGAAAGTTACACGATATTCTTCTATTTCAAACAAGCCAGCAGCCTCTAAAATGTCCTTTTCCCAGTAATCAGCATTCTTGCCCATATAGTTCGTGAAAGTAATAGGATCGTATGCCATATACCAGTAAGGCCCACAACCAATAGGACCAAAGGCAGTATAACCATTCACATCATAACTACCTTCACCAGTGTTGAATGTGTGAGTTCTCCATTCAGCATAGGGTACACTCTCAAGAACATGTTTTGGAATCATCCATCCAGTGGTAGAAGCACCTAATAGACCTGAAATAAAGTAGGCATAAGGTTCGGGTAAATGGAATATCAATTGATAATCATTTACTATCTCAATGTTATCCGGTGAACCTATTATTGCTTCTACGAAAGCTCCAGTCTGTGAAGCTAAATCTTCGTCCATTGAAGCGGTATAAGTGAATTTAACGTCTTCAGCTGTAAATTCTGTTCCATCATGCCACTTAACGCCTTGCCGTAGATTTATTGTCCATGTTTTGTCGTCATCTGCAACAGACCAACTTGTTGCTAATTCAGGTTCCATTTCTAAGGTTTCAAGATTCTTAATTCGCATTAGCTTTCCGAACACTGCTCCAAAAACGGTTAGATCATAATATGAGGTTGAAACCCAAGGATTCAAACCCTCTGACGGAGCTGGTCCGGTCTGAGCCATCACGATTGTTGTTTGCTCTGTGCCTGGAGCTAAATCCATTAGTTCAACTGCAGGCCAAATAGGATAGTGATTGGCCTCAAATGGAGCTCCTTGCAGGGCTGTTGGATCAAAAGCAACTACCTCTTCTGTGTACATAAGAGCTAATGTTGGTGATTCATCATGCACTAGAGTTTGCCATTCCTTGATATATCCATTTCTTTCAGTTTCATCTACTGTTTCTTTGATAAGCGTGCATAGTCTGTCATTTTCTTCATTTACCCAACTGTAGTAGTTTTGTCCAGGGGGAGTTTGACTACTATGGAAAATTGGGAAGGGATCTGCATCTACACCCAGAGCATAGCCAACAAAAAGGGCATCGAAACCCCCATCATCAAAGGTTTTGCCTACTATCTCCGGTGGAGGATCTAGTGATCTATCATAGATTGTGTCCCAGTCTTGAATAACTCGCTGTGCATCGATTCCAACTGACTTTAAACTGGCTTGAATTACTTCAGACCATTCCTGCCTAGAGGGATTTGTTGATGGTGTTGTTAGCGTAAAACTAAATAATGTTTCTTCTTGACCTCGTACCATAAATGTAGCGGGTAATACAAAGGCACTTAATAGTAGTAGTAAACTAATTAGTACTGCTTTTTTATTTTTTTGTAACATTGAACAACTTCCTAGCTACTATGTTTCAATATATTTGATTTATAAGATTTGCCATCATAAATCAACAGCAAACGAAAATTCATGGAAAAAAAATAATGAGAACAATTATAAAATAAATATTTTAGTATTATTATTATTTAAATTCCAAAAGTTTTTTTAACATTTACATACTAGGTACTGAATGACAGATTAATCATGAAGTGAAAGAATTTGACAATGAGCAGGTATATTATCCGAAGATTGCTATATTTGATTCCTCTTTTTTTAGGAATCTTAATCATAGTTTTTGTTGCAACAAGAATATCTGGAGACCCAGTAAGGCTAATGACTGGTCTAAATCCACATATAACAGAAGAAGCAAAAAATAACCTAATTAGGTATTATGGTCTTGATCAACCTCTTTACGCTCAATTCTTCATATACCTCTCACAATTATTCCAAGGGAATTTAGGCAACTCCTATGTTATAAGAGGAGGCTTAGAGGTTACTACACTTATTGGAGACTACATAGGGCCAACAATACTGCTTCAAGCATCCTCAATGCTCTTTGCCCTAATAATAGCAATCCCAGTGGGGATAATTTCTGCCAAGAAAAGATATTCAAAACTGGATGTGACAGTAACCACAACTTCTCTTCTAGGAACATGTATTCCAGTTTTCTACATGGGAATAATCGCCATCTTGATCTTCGGATATTTCCTAGGATGGTTTCCTGCGGGTGGTTTAATAACTCAAATCTCAGAAACGCGCGGCTACTTCCTAGGAAACCAAACTATGGACATATTATGGCATATGACCATACCAACCGCTGTGCTTACTTTCGCAATTCTAGCACCAATAGTTCTATTGATTCGATCAAGCATGTTAGAGGTTCTAAAACAAGATTATATACTCGCAGCACGCGCAAGTGGTCTTAGTGAACGAGTAGTAATATATAAACACGCTCTAAGAAACGCACTAATACCAGTTGTAACATGGGTAGGAATCTATTTTGGAGGCATGCTTGCAGGAGCACCTATAACTGAAACAGTCTTTAATTGGCCCGGAGTAGGACGACTTTTTGTTCAAGCAACAAACAGGCTCGATTTTCCAGTCATTATGGGAATAACAGTCATAATAACTATAATGACTTTGTTTTTCAACTTAATAACTGACTTAACTTATGGTTACATCGATCCAAGAATAAGTGTTGAATAACAAAATAAAAGGAGAGTTAACAAATAGCAACAAAAACACAAAAGCAAAACAAGAAAAACAAGGGAGTTAGCCAATGGAGCATAGCTTGGAGAAGATTCAAAAAAAACAAAACAGCCCTTACAGGCGCCTTCATAATCGGAATAGTAATATTCATGGCAGCCTTTGACACCCTAATATCTTCCTACCCCCCCAATGGAATACCAGCGTTCTATACAGGAGAAACAAGAACCCCGCCATCATTAAAATACCTGTTTGGAACAGACAACATAGGCCACGACGTTTTCAGCCAGGTAGTATATGGATCCAGGTCAGCACTCTTCGTAGGATTCGGAGCAGCAGGCATAGCAATGTCAATAGCAACTTTAATTGGATTAGTTGCCGGATATTATGGAGGAATAATAGATAATATCTTAATGAGAATAACAGAAATCTTTCTAGTAATACCATTTCTGTTAATCCTACTTGTCTTTCTCAAAGTAATCACCTCAATAGCACCTTCAGGAGTTGGAGGACTAACAATTGTAACTATAATGATAGGGATATTCTCATGGGCAGCAAATGCAAGAATTATCCGAGGCGAAGTACTCAGGATTAAAGAGGAAGAATATATTGAAGCATCAAGAACTCTGGGAGCTAGCCAAACTCGAATAATATTTAGACATATACTCCCCAACGTTTTACATATAATAATTGTCTTAACTACTCTCATGATAGCAACTGCAATCTTGGTAGAAGCTGGAGTTAGCTTTTTAGGATTTGGTGATCCTAACGCAATAACCTGGGGACAACAGCTTCAAAAAGCTAGCGAATCAAATAAAGGAAGCTTGGTGGGAAGGAGTATTTCCAGGAGTATTTATCACGCTACTAGTTCTTGGGTTTAGTCTATTAGGAAATGGACTAAGAGATGCACTTGACCCACGTCTAAGAGAATAAAAACAAAAGTTGAAGCTAAAAAATGGTTAAAAAAATACTAAAAATAGAACAACTAAAAACCTACTTCTATACATGGGCAGGAATAGTAAAAGCAGTTGATGGAGTAAGTTTTGAAGTTAATGAAGGAGAAACTCTGGGAATTGTGGGTGAATCAGGTTCAGGTAAATCCGTTACAGCATTATCAATAATCAGGATAGTCCCAAGTCCTGGAAAAATCGTTGAAGGAAAAATTATCTACAAAGGAGAAAACCTTGTAGAAAAAAAAGAAAAAGACCTTCAAGATATTCGGGGAAAAGAAATTGCGTACATATTTCAAGATCCAGCAACTTCCTTAAATCCTGTCTTCACAATAGCAAATCAACTTGTAGAAGTAATACTTCGACATCAAAAAATCAGCAAAAAAGAAGCTTTGGAAAAAGCCATTGAGTTATTTAGACTGGTTGAAATTCCAGATCCAGAAATTAAAATCTGGAACTACCCCCATCAACTTAGTGGAGGCATGAAACAAAGAATGGCAATTGCCAGAGCATTAGCTAGTCAACCAAATTTATTACTAGCCGACGAACCAACAACTAATCTAGATGTAACAATTCAAGCTCAAATTCTAAAATTAATGAAAAATCTAAAAAAGAAACTTGGAATGTCAATGATTTTTATTACCCATGATATGGGTGTAGTCGCTGATATAGCTGATAGAATTACTGTATTATATGCTGGACGGGTATGCGAGACAGCTGACACAAAAACCATTTTTTACAATCCAAAACATCCCTATACACAAGCTCTACTAACAGCGGTTCCAAGTTTAATACTAAAAACTGAAAAACTAGCAGTTATTCCCGGATCAATACCAAACCTCATCAAACCTCCAACCGGATGCAGATTTCATCCACGCTGTGAATATGCCCAAAAATATTGCGCAGAAAAAATTCCAGATTTAATAGAAATCGAACCAGGACATAAAGTAGCTTGTTTGCGTGCAACGGAACTCAATTTAAAATCTCCGCTGGGAGGTATTAAAAATAAGTAATAAAACAATTCTAGAAGTTCAAAATTTAGTAAAGTATTTTCCAATAACTAACAAAGGAATATTACTAAACAAACAAGTTGGTCGTATCCACGCTGTTGATGGAATAAGTTTCTCAATTAACAAAGGAGAAACCTTTGGCTTGGTTGGAGAAAGCGGATGTGGAAAAACTACCACTGCAAGAGCCATTATTTCTTTAGATCTACCAACAAGTGGAAAAATCAATTTTGAAGGAAAAGATATCATAACTATTTTTAACTCCAATAATAGAACAGAAAAACTAAAACTCAGACGCAAGATCCAATATGTCTTTCAAAACCCCTATGCCTCTTTAGACCCAAGAATGACCGTAGCAGATATCATAACTGAACCATTAATTATTCATAAACTAATGCCCAAACAAAGTTGTTCTCAAAGACTCTATGAACTATTAAAATTAGTGGGTTTAGAGGAATACCATGCAGAAAGATACCCTCACGAGTTTAGCGGTGGACAAAGACAAAGAATATGCATCGCTAGAGCATTAGCTGTAGAACCAACATTATTAATTGCAGATGAACCTGTTGCATCCTTGGATGTTTCAGTGCGAGCTCAAATATTAAATCTTCTAAGAGAATTACAACAGAAATTTAACACAACTTTCTTGTATATATCTCACGATTTAAGCACTGTACGCCACATCTGTCATCGTGTCGCTGTAATGTATATGGGCAGAATAGTAGAAGTAGCAAAAACAGAAGACCTATTTGAGGAGCCCCTTCATCCATATACAAAAGCTCTTATCTCTTCAATTCCAATACCTGATCCTCTTGCCAAAAAAACCAGAATTATCCTTTCTGGAGAAGTTCCAAGTCCCATAAATCCTCCAGTTGGATGTAGATTTGAAACCAGATGCACCTACAATAAAGATCAAAATTGTGTAAAAAATGTCCCAAAACTAGTTGATGTTGGAAATGGCCATTTTGTTGCATGTGAAAAAACAAAAAAATAAAATAATACAGTCAAAAAAAAGGAAAAGTTGAGTTTAGTTTGTGCTTTCCCTTCGAAAGCCTGTAGGCAAATCATTTGGCAAATTAGGAATATTCGCACTAATTTTTTGTTCCGCAACAGCTGCAGCTTCAGACAGAATTTTTGAAGCATCTTCATTGACTGAGTCAAAATTTATGTTTAATCCAGAACTTTGACCGACATCAAACATTAATCCACTTAACATATTACCAATATCACCTAACTCATTTTCTGCTGCTGGCAAAACGCCAACAATCCCCGCACCAACAGAACGCAACACGCTTATTGCAGGTCCCAAAGTAGACACTATATCCCCAAATTCAGATACAGTTTCCAAACGCAATAATACCTGATCTAAAGCTAATTTGGAATTCATAACCATTTTTTCCATTTTCCGAACTTCGGCTAGCTCACTAGCATAAATGTTGGCTCGTGCAGAATCATGTTGACCATAGGCATCTATAATTTTCTTAAAAAGATCTTTATCTTTTTTATTGAATCTGTCTGCAGCCTTATCTAAGCTGTTAATTTGCAAATTCAAACGTTTTATCGCATAGTCCATACGTGGTTTTAATGGCTTGGGGGGAGTAACACTCTCGCGCAAGTTATTCATAAATGAAGCATCTTTTCGATTAATTTCCCATTTTTTAGCAAATCGTTCAGACATTTTAGCATCCTCAATTTAAAACTCCTAAAAAAGTACTTATTTATTCCTAACATACACAAAACATGCTCCTATATACAAAAGAACAAAATCTAAAACAAAGAGTCAATTTACAATAAAAGTATAGATATTGTAAGGATAAAAATAAACAGATAAATGAGGATTTCGACCCAAAATAAAAGTGATTATGTAATAACACCGACTAAAAAACTCAATAAACCCAAGATAAAACAAAGTAAAATAAAATTCTTTATTTTCTTAGCATTTTTTCTCGAATAATCTTTAAGAAGAAGAAAAGAAAAAACAAGAAAAGCAACGTCTGTAACAATAATTAATGGAATAAACCAAATAGAAACTAGACCTAAAATAATAGGAATTGGTGTTAGAAAAACAGCCATTAGATAAAACAATACAGCTACATACGCTGCACTTTTTGACCCAAAAATAGTAGCTATTGTTTTCACACCTTCAGCTTTATCACCCTTTACGTCGACAATTCCTTTGGTTATTTCTCTTCCAGTATTTGAAAGAAAAGCCATAAAAGCAAAAATTAGAACACTTGACACAATAATATCTAATACAATAATGCTACCATATATGAAGGGAATTGCAACACAAGTACTTACAAGAAAATTGCCAGGCAACCCACTTTTTTTGCCAACTGTAACATAAACCACAACTAGTATCCAAGAAATAAACGCTACTAGCAAACATAAAACACTAGTAAAATAAGCAAAAACAAAGCCTATCACTGAAACAGCAAAAAATAGTAATAAAGCTTCACGAGTAGAAATCAATCCACTAGGAATTGGTCTAGATGGTTCATTAATCGCATCGATTGTACGATCGTAATAATCATTGATGATCATAGCCGCTGCTGTTAACATAAAACCTGTCCCAAAACCAAATAAGATATTTATCCAATTAATAGATGCAAAAACTGGATTAGATAGAATAGATCCAACAAATACTGCGAACCCCATCATTATACAGTTAATGGGTCGTATCAAATGTATTATTCCACCAGTTTTATGCATAAGAGTCAAACCTTTCGTGTCCAAGAAATATTTTTAACTAAGTAAAACAAAGGTTTTGTTTACTTTTAGTATTAAAATATTTCATGTTATTTTTTATTTTGTATTTATTCCTATAGAACTTCTATAAGTGTTTAGTTATGAGTGACACTTTTTAACCCTTTTACA
>JAENXI010000089.1 GCA_016649625.1 Candidatus Bathyarchaeota archaeon | reverse complement strand
TCCATGAAAAGAGAGCTTAGAAGAATATTTGGAACGGGATTAAAGGAAGAGAAGTAACAGTAAAACGGATATGTTTAAACGTGAAAAGTCTTCACAATCAAGAAAGTTGAAGGGTTAGGAATAGCTATAGTTTCAGATAAAGAGAAGGATCTTTACAGAGAAATCGAAGATTCAATAAAGAAAAAGGTGGAAAGCAAACAAGACAAATGGTAACTTAATTATTTATTAAAAAATCCCGATTAGCTTTTAATTCCACAATTGAAGCTTTATTATTGCTTATTTGGGTCTAGCCCCCCATTTCCCAAACAAATACTGGTGTAATTATCACACCAGATTTACATATTAAACTAATATGGTTTCTTCCTAAAAAGGGTTTGCTGGGATCTTTAGGGTAACTAAAGTAAAGGAATAAAAACTAAAAAACAAACCTGATTCTAGTGGAGATGCCGCCCGCACTATTTACCTTTTCTAAAGAAAAATTTTTTAGCAGAATAGAAAAATAAGCACCTGCACAGAGCATTTTGTGAAAATCTTTAAAACCAAAAAGGATATTTCGAGTTACTCATACGTTAAAGGTTGATATATCAAAGTTAATCGGACGGCAATTTCAATTTTGTATTTCTAACAACCGACAGCAATTGTTAATAGTATATTGAAACAATCTCTTTTCCTATTATCTTAAAGAAACAGGAGAGAATACAAACGGAAAATTTAGGAGTCAAAATTGTTCTAACAGCATCATCTACAGAAATGAGTGACTTCTTTAAGAATCCGTTTATGGCTTTTTCCGCAGGTTTTGGTTTAGGTCCAATTCCTCTTGGATTTGCACGAAAGACGCTCTATCCTCCAGTGGAAAGGTATCCTAACGAAAGAGTCAAGTTTGCTCCTTATGGATTAAGAAAGGTTGAAACAATTCTATTAGAAAACGGATTTAACGAATCTGAAGTTGCTGTAGTTCATCCAGAAAATTTAGAGAAGTTCATTGGCTCAAACACCAAAGTTGTTGGAATTTCCTCAATGGATCCAACAGGTATGGGTTATGTTAGTAAAACTTATTCTTCAATAATCGGCGGTGGAGAACCAATGAATGCAGTTGAATTTCATAAACTTGTCTTGAATCCAGCTATACAAAAGTTTAAACCCAAAATAATTGTGGGGGGATTTGGAGCTTGGCAACTAGAACGTAAACAAATGACTGACAAATATGGAATAGATTCAGTATTAATCGGTGGAAGACCAGAGACAATTAATAAAGCTTTTAGTAACGCAGTTATTGGAGACAAAAATCCTCGTGTTATAATAGACGATGATTCATTGCCCGATTGGGATTATTCAACAATGCCAACCTGCAAACATGCAGCAATTCATGGGGCAGTGGAAATTTCGAAAGGGTGTGGTAGAAATTGCCAATTTTGTACTCCAACAGTTCAACATAAAGTAGACATACCTCTTGAAAAAATTATCCAAGAAGTTGATATGACAGTGCAAGAAGGTAGCGATCAAATAACTTTAGTCACAGAAGATTTATTTTTATATGGTGCAAAAGATGCAAGATTTATACCTAATATAAAAGCGGTTACAAAATTAGTTAAAAGTGTTGCAACCCGTCCAGGAGTAAAAGGTATTCAAGCGTCACATATTTCGTTAGCACCTGCAGTATATGCTCCTCAAATGATAAAAGATTTAGCAGAAATTCTAATCGAGCATAGCTGGTACTCATTTGGTGGGAAGGACATAATTACTGCTGAAACGGGTATTGAAACCGGCAGTTCACGTTTAATGAAGAAATATATGGCAGGCAAAATGTTGCCATTTAAACCTGAGCAATGGCAAGAAATTGTGACAAATGCTTTTGGAATATTAAATGACAATAATTGGTGTCCTTTGGCTACTCTAATTGTTGGGCTCCCAGATGAAAAAGAAGAGGATGTTCTGCAAACACTTGAATTGATGGATAAACTAAAAGGTTACAAAGCATTTTACGTTCCCTTATTTTTTGTTCCATTAGAGAACTGTGTGTTAATGAATAATAAAGGAGCAGAATTAGATTCACTATCAAAAGTACGTTGGGAGTTCTTTATACGTTGTTGGGAATACAATATTCGCCTTTGGAAACCAACCTTTCTTGAAAACAGAATAAAAAATCCGATTTTATACAAAGCTGTAAATAACGTGTTAATACCTTATTTTTCTGCAATAATGGGTTTTTATTATGGATTTACTCGAGGAAAACAATTAAAAGAAGCTTTTTGGTCCCTAGGAATTACTCAGCGCTCATAAAAAAAAAGCTAATTAATGTAACTCCTAAATTGGGTTACTTTCTGGTTCTTTCGTGGAAGTTATGGTTTTACGAGCGCGAGTAATATAACCTGTATGCCCAGTCATCATTGTATGTGGTCTTGTTTTGCCTCGTGAAATTTGCATCGATCTCATTAGACATTCAATAGTCTCTATAAAGGTAAAATTATAGTCTTCTAGGGCTTCAGTTGTTTTTACAACTTGATCAATTGTTGGACTAAAAGATATAATTGTTCCTGAAGGTTTCAAAGCTTTGAAGGCATGAGGAACAACTAACCAAGGTGTAGCTAGATCTAATATTATTGCGTCTAAATCTTGTTCTTCAATCCCTTCAGTTACATCGCCACTTTTTAGCTCTACAAAATCTAAGAGATGTGCACGTTTCAAATTCTTTTCTGCATTTAATTTGAATTCTTCGCGGATATCATAGGTATAGATTTTCCCTTCAGGTTTTACATAATGAGCAAGAGCAGTAGTTAACGCACCTGTACCTGTTCCCGATTCCACCACACGACTTCCCGAACCAATTCCGCTAAACATGACTATTAATGCAGCATCTTTTGGATAGGTTATTTGAGTTTTACGTGATGACTTCATTATATAGTCTTCAAGAATTGGTTTTAGAGCAGTGAAAGATATCTTTGAATTACTCTCTAATTTTGAACCAAAAGGTTTCCCAATTAACTCATCTAATTTTAAATAACCTTTATGAGTATGGAAAGTTTTTCCAACTTCAATTTTAAGTAAATAGGTCCTCCTTGCGTCTAAACAGAGAAGCACATAATCTCCTTCTTCAATTATTTGACCTAGCAAATGTTTTTCTCCTTATGAAGTGAAAGTACATAATGTGCAATTTAAGCTTTGAATACTGAAATTATAAAACATAATCATTGAACAGGATAATTTTAGTCAATTCGTTAGTTTTATTTATTGAAAGAAAGTAAAATACTCTAAATATTGCCCATTTATTTCAAAAATCTAAAACCATAAAGTTAGAACTCTTAAAATTAGAAAAATGTAAATGTGGAAATAATTCTAATAGATATAAGAATACGTAAAATATTGGAAGTTAGTTTTGTTATTTTTGATTTTGTTTTTCTTGATCAGCTATTAGGTGCTTTAGTTTCTTTTCCATTTTTAATTCATAAGCGTGTTCTTGAATAGGGGGAAGAAAAGTCATCTCCTTGTAAAGAGTATCTGGAGTAACAATTCTTTGTTCACCTTTCTTGACTTTGATCTTTTTGTCATCAACAATGTCTTCGAAAGCTTCTTGAGCTTCTATTATATAGTATCCAATACTTTCAGTAACAACTTTTACTTTATGTAGACCTTTATAATATCGAATTTTATCCATATCTATTCATTATAAAAATCACAGAGATTAGATATAAAATATTTGATTAAGATCAAGTTCCACTTTAATCTCTAAAAAGGGCAATATGATTATTTGTAAGGTAGAAATTTTTTGTATTTGGTTTTAATTTGTTATAGGGTTAGGTAAAGTAGGATTTGAAATAGTAAAAATAGTAACATATTGAAATAAGACTTTGGTAAACTATGTACTGGTTAGATTACACTTCTAGAGTAAAAATAAGGTTATAATAAGTATTTATTTTTTTTAAAAAAATCAAAAAATTGTTCTAGGTTTAGTTTGTGATCTTTGCTTTTTTGCAGGCATTTGCTATTTCCAATAAAACAGATGATAATATGAAAACAAAAAAATTCTTGAGTATTTTGTGTTACCTACGTTATGTACATGGTTAAAATTACCACTACCACTAAGATAACCAACTAAAAATGAGTTAACTATCGATGCAATAATAGTTTTATCGCAAGAGAGAGGAATGTAATGACCTATAAAATAAAAAAATACTGCTAAGTCCCAAATTTTATCACCGCCATAAGCTGACTGTTCAAAATCTAGTAAAAAAATATCTCCTTTGGAATCAATTAATGCATTTTCAGGTTTTGTATCTCCTAACGGCATATCAATTGAATGAACTTTTGCAAAAATCTTACCTACTTTTTGAATTGTTAAAAGATACTGATTAGCCTTGTTACTAAATTTAGATTCAATGAAATTTTTGATAATTATACTCAAATCTTCACCTTTACCTAAATTAATAGTAAAGATGGAAAAGAGAAATATGTTTTTCTAGAGTGTTATTGGATTGATTTTTCATAAATGAAAGAGTTAGTATTTAGATTAGGTTCTCAGAAAAGATAGTAATTCTATTAAATATTGTTTAAAAACCAAGTCATCTTTTGGTGGGTTATAGGTAAAGTCGCAGATTTTCTTATGGATTAATTCGATTATTTTGATTTCGATTAATTGTGCTCCGGATCCAAACA
>JAENXI010000088.1 GCA_016649625.1 Candidatus Bathyarchaeota archaeon | reverse complement strand
TATTGCACCCATGGGAGTAATTAAAGTAGATCCAAAAAAGATTATGATAAAAATATACAAATCATCAAATACTTACAAAAATATTAAATCCAAAAAGTGTGCAGTTGTAAATTTATCAGCAGATCCTACACTTTTTTATAAAGCAGCCATTAAAGAATCTAATATTGGAAATAAAATATCTGGCGACCTATTCGAAAAAGGGGATCTTGTTGATGCCCCCAGACTAAAAAAAGCAGCGGCTAATATAGAAGTTTCAGTTTTAAATATTAATGATTTAGATTTAGAAAAAGCTGAGGTAATACTCGAAGTAAAAAAAATAAAAACAGCAGTTTATTTGCCTAAAGTTTACTGTCGAGCTTTTTCAGCTACAATCGAATCCATTATTTTAGCTACTAGAATTAAACCCTATTTAGTCGGTAATCAATTACAGCAAAAACAAGCTGAAAATATGATGGAGAAAGTCAAATGTCTTGAAGAAATAGTAAAACGCACAGCTCCAAAGTCAGAATGTACTGAAATAATGTCAGATTTAATAAGAAGAATTGAAAGTTGGAAGACAAATAAATGAAAGTTTATGTTAAAACCCCCGCAAGATTGCATTTAGGATTAATCGATATGAACCGTGAATTGTCACGAGTTTTTGGAGGATTAGGTGTTGGAATTAACTATCCCAATGTCATTCTTGAAGCTAGCCAAAGTGAAAAAATGAAGATAATTGGAGAACATAAGGAGTTAACTGAAAAATATGTTAAGCGGTTTTTAGGAAAATATGGAATTAATAACAATTTTTGTCTTAAAGTTAGGAAGTTAATACCAGAACATTCAGGATTAGGATCTGGAACACAATTCGCTTTGGCTGTAGCAAAAGCATTAGCAAAATTATACAATATTGAGGGATCTATTCAAGAGCTTTCATTAGCAATGGGTAGAGGAAAAAGAACTGGAGTAGGTACAGCGATTTTTGATCAAGGTGGATTTGTAGTTGATGGAGGGAAAACTATTGATAATAAAAGTGGAAGAATAGGTAAATTTTCTCCTTTAATTTTCAGGAGATCAGTACCCGTAGATTGGAGATTTGTAGTAGTTATTCCAGATATAAAGAAGGGGTTTGCAAACAGCAAGGAGTCCGTGGCTTTTCAAGAAGTACCAGTAATGCGTTCGGAAGATGTTGGAATAATCTGTCGATTGATAATGATGAAACTTCTTCCTTCGTTAATTGAAAAGAACATTAAAGGTTTTGGGGAAGCGATAACTAAAATTCAGATAACAGTTGGAAAAAGTTTTTCCAGTGTTCAAGGGGGAATATTTTCAAGTCCAATTGTCGAAGAGGGAATAGAATATCTTATAAAAATGGGTTCTTATGGTGGAGGACAAAGTTCATGGGGACCAACATTCTACGGATTAACTAAAAATAGTGAGGCTCAAAAAATTAAAAGCAAAATGATAGAATTTCTTGAAAATAAAACTGGTGGAATAGTTTTTATTGCAGAACCTAACAACAAGGGCGCTTATATTAGAGTCACCAACTAAGAGGTAGTGTACAATTTGAAATTGCTTTTAATTACAGGTTCACTTGCAGAAAAAACAGTTAAAAAATTTACTAAAGAAAGTGCTGTTGAAATTGTTATAATTGCTCTTAAGGTTCCAGTTGCTGCATTGTTAACAGTCAAACAAATAAACCAAGTTCTTAGAAAAACAGATGTTCAAGAGTTTGATATGATTTTGGTTCCAGGACTTGTTCGAGGTGACACTGCGACTATTTCAGATTCTATTGGAGTCCCAACTTTTAAGGGTCCAAAATATGCGGCTGATTTACCTACAGTTTTAAGCTCCTTAGATCATGTTGAGCTTTCCACAACTATACCTGCATGCGTTATTCTCCAAAAGGAACTTCAGCAGAAAGCTTTGCAAGAATTAGAAACTGTTGAAAAAAATAGAGATATTTTGTTAAAAAATCCTGGTAATATGCTAATTGGAAAATTGGCTATAGGTAAAGACTTTCCTATGCGAGTTATGGCTGAAATTGTCGATGCAGCATTAATGCCAAATGATGAAATTCAAAGACTAGCTAAACAGTTTGTAAAAAATGGTGCAAATATAATCGATGTTGGGATGGTTGCAGGGGGATCAAGACCGTTGGATGCGAAACGAGCTGTGGAAGCAATTAAAAAAGTGGTAGATGTTCCAGTTAGCATCGATACTCTTGATCCAGATGAGATTAAAGAAGCGGTTAGTGCTGGAGCAGATTTGATATTAAGCGTTGATGCTGGAAATGTTGAAGAAGTAGCTTCTTTTGCATCTGAAACTGCCATAGTCATTATTCCAACAAACCAGCGTAAAGGGTACTTCCCTAAAAAGATTGAAGACCGCATTAGTTTTTTAGAAGAAATCATTACTAAAGCAAAAACGTTGGGAATGAAAAAAATTATAGGTGATCTGATTCTTGAACCAATTAACATTCTAGAGTCTCTGATCTCTTTTCAAAAGTTTTCTATGAGACATCCTAACATACCAATATTTGTCGGTGTCTCTAATGTAACAGAGCTTATCGATGCTGATTCTATTGGAGTTAATGCTTTACTCGCTCGTCTATCTTCAGAAGTTAATGCTAGTATAATATTAGCCACAGAGAAAAGCAGCAAAGCAAATGGGACTGTCAGAGAGGAAGTTATTGCATCTAAAATGATGTTTTTAGCTAAAAAAAGAGAGTCTGTTCCTAAAGATTTAGGAATTGACTTACTAGTGTTAAAAGATAAAAGAAAACATGAAGAGTTCTATGACAAGAAAGTCGAATCAATGTCGCATGTAGTGCAAACTAATGAGTTTTCTGAGAAGGTACCTTTGGATTCTCATGGCGAATTTAGAATTTTATTAGATAGAAATTCAGGAGTTATTGTTGCTCTTCATTTTTCAAAGTATAAGGCACTATACCCTAGTAATATTGTGAAAGGAAAAACAGCTAAAAGTGTTTATACCAAAATTATTCATTTGGGTTTGATAACAAGGCTTGATCATTCTGCTTATTTAGGAAGTGAACTTGCAAAAGCGGAGGTTGCATTGAAAACTGGAAAAGAATACATTCAAGATAATGTTTTGTTCAAAGAATTATAGTAAAGATATGTGTTAATCAGTATTAAAATTATGATCTATAAACAAGGATTTCTTGAGTACTCTGATAAGAGGAGTACCTATAATTACAGCAAATATTATTAGAGCTAATCTTTCCCAAGGATAAATAAAAAATATTGAGGACCAAATTCCTGGATATGCAGCAGGAGGTATTGTACCAGTGATTTGACCAAGTATACCTTCAAAAAGTAAGTTTCCAGTTAAATGCTGCATCATAGTTCCAATAAAGGCTATAATAGCTAGACCTTTTGTCACATCTACCGTGTTTAATGTTTCAATCCAATCAATAGCCTTACGACTTAGAGGTGAAAGAAGCACTATAAAAGCCAAGATGTGCACCCAAGCGAAAGGGAATGGACCAATAAAGAGGCTTGTAAGAGGATTTAACAAGAACACCAAAAGCAAAGCTGCATTTAATAATATTACAGGTATCCATTTTCGTTTGATTAGAAAACCAAGAGCAATTGCATTAATAGTTGCTGGAAGAAAATCAAGAAACATAAAAGATACTGGTTTTCCCATGGCCATTGCCAAAAAGGTACCTAAAATAACACTAAAACCACCAATGTAAGGGCCAAGAATAACTCCGTATATTGGAGCAAGTATGTCTGAAAGAGAAAAAGTCCCAGAGATGCCCATCATGGGAATTGTTGGTATTAGTCTTAGTATTGTGTATAAGGCTGAGAAAACGGTTATGGATGCAATGATTTTTGTTCTGGTGTTGATATTGCTTAATGCACTCAAACCTTTTTCCTCATTGAAGTTTTTTACAATGGCATGTAATTTTTTACACACTAATAAGATTTTCCTAAAACATTGAAAAACAAGGTCGAAAAAAGTGAAAAATTAACCATCATTTGATGTTCGATTATTAAGAAATTCTTTTGCTAATTGTTTTATTTTATCAGTATAAATTAGATCAATTATTTTAAGCCAGTTAATATTTGAGTTTAAATCATAATATGAAAATTCTTCGGGAGTTAACATAACCAGCTTATCTGAATCATAGAGAATTTGGAAAGATAAAGATGGAGCAATTGGATGGTTATGATGAGTTCTGATGATTTCACAAACTTCTTCAATAAGGTCTAGTGGAGTGTTTAATTGTTCTAGCAAAGCTTTTGCAATTTTTGGACCTTTTTGATACTGATCGTTTATGCTGCTTCCTCCAATATCATGTAAAATTAAAGAAGAAAAAACCAAATCCTGTATCTTTTTAGGAATTGAAAAATACCTCTTTGCTAAATCATAAACTCTTTGGGTATGTTCCAAGCCAAAGTCGTTTTTTTTCAAGAAATGGTTTCGCTAATTTAAATAATTTTTTATGATTCATCATTCTCAAACCGATTTGCACTTAATCTTGAAAATAAAGTAACTATAATTCTTTCCAAAACCAAATAAAATATCATGGAAAATTAAAAGATAGGCGCGATATTTATTTGAGCATTGAAATTATGGGGGTTTGTTTTTCCATGTTATTTTTCACTTTTTCAAGTTCTTCTGGAATGTTTATTCTTTGAGGACATTTTTCTATGCACAACCCACAT
>JAENXI010000087.1 GCA_016649625.1 Candidatus Bathyarchaeota archaeon | reverse complement strand
TTCTAACTAGTAATTCGGCTTTGGCTACAGATATTATTGCTTCAGAAATTATGGGTTTAAAGATAGAACAGATAGGTCATCTCAAGTACATTGCTAAAAAGAAGAAATTGATGAGAGAAAAAATAATAACGCAAGGTTTGGATGTAAGAGAAGTAACTCGGAAGTTTAAACTTCCGAAAATAGATTTACCGGTTAAAGCGCAAATGCAGATATACAAATACGAATATTTAACAAAAGCATTTTTTTGTTCATTAGATATTGTTAAACTTTTTCAGAAGATAACTTTAGCTTATAGAGGAAAACCAATAGAGATTAACTAGTTCAGTGCTTCTTGATAGACTTTAATAACCTTTTTTACAATCAAACGCCAGTCAAATCTATTTTCAACAGTTTTGCGAGCTTGAAAAGCCATTTCAGAAGCTTCAATAGGATGTTCTATTAGATATAAAATCCGATCAGACAGGACAGCAGAATTTGCTGGGGGAACCAAAAAACCATCCTTGCCATCATCTATCATCTCAGGAATACCACCGACCTTTGTGGTAACAACTGGTAAACTACTTGACAAAGCCTCTAGCACAGCAAAGGGAAGGTTTTCATAAAAAGTTGAAAAAGCAAAGATATCCGCTGCTTGATAAAGTTTAGGTAATTTGGCATCTGGAAAATATCCAGTAAACAGTATATTAGAGCGTACTCCTAATTTTTCAGCATAATTGATTAGTTTTTTCATTTCATTGCTTTGACCTTTTCCAGAAATGATTAACTTTACATTCTTGTACTTCTTAGCCACAATTGATACACTTTCAAGAAGCGTAAATAATCCCTTCCTAGCATATAATCTACCCACAGAAAGTATGTTCACATTTTTTTTGTCGAAACCTAACTCCTGTTTGACTTGTGTCTTATCTTTGGGAGGTGCAAACTTATTGATATCAACGCCATTGTGAATAACCCGAATTTTATCTTCTCTTACCTTGTAATATTTTTGAAGTTCTTTTCTAGTAAAATCACTAACAGCAATAAGCTTGTTTGATCGTTCCAGTGTTTGTTCCTCAAAAAAACGGAGAAGGCGATTGAAACTTACCATAAATCGCTCATTAGAATTTAATCTGCTATAGGGTTCTCTCCTAATTGATTCTGCTTCACCTTTCCATGTTGAATGAACTGTAGTTATCAGAGTTTTTCCAAAATTTCTAGGAACAGCAAAACTAGGAACTAGTGGAAGATTTATGTGTGTGATATCTACAGGAATGTTATCATTGATTTGTTTTAATTTCCGAAAAGCAGCTCCTGCAAAAATAAAAGAGCGTACAACTGGAACTTTTAAAGTTTTAAGAAAAAAGGCTCTTTGTTTTTTATTTATTGTTATGTCTTTGGTTTCATCATAACTTGTAACGACGGAAGTAGAATAACCATTCTTGATTAATTCTCTTGAAAGATAGTAAACATAAGAACCAGTACCGCCAGAGAGGGGAATGTATTCTGGTGAGATAAAACAGACTTCTACCATTAATTTTCACCGTTTTTACCTAGTAAATACTTAATTGCGCTAATTACTGCTCCCGTACTCCAAGCAATAGCTCTGACAAAATAGAGTATAATGAGAAGTAAAGCTGTTTTGTCTGAAAAGCGCATAGATAGTTTTATTGCAGAAAATAAGAAGTAAATAAAAAGAGAAAAAATCAAGCCGAAGGAAAATAGCCATAATGGCCTTAGGAAATCCACCAATCCTAAAATGAAGAAAAATATTGAAGAAAGTATGAGAAGAGGTTGAACATTCATGCCTATGTCTGTTATTTCATCTCCTTTTATTAACTCATGATGTTTAAAATAGAGTTTAATGGTATTCTTGCCATACTGTAATTGTTGCTTAAAATACGCTTTCACATTTGTTCTGTTATAATGATAACATTTGGCTTTTGGTTCTAGAAGTATCTTATATCCTCTGGCAGATATCCGAAAACCTAAATCTGTATCATATTGAGATGGCAAATTTTCGTCAAATCCCCCAACTTCTTCAAGGATTCTTTTTTTCAATAAAAGATTCATGGTAGCAATACGAGCCACAGGCTTTTTTATTCGATCATATCTACTTTTAAGATCGTAACCTATACTCCGCGCCCATAGGTTTTTGTTATTCCAGGTTTCAATACTTCCACTAACTCCAGCTACTCGGGAATTAGCTAGATTCACTACTAATTTATTTAACCACTCTTGTTCCACTTTTGCATCTGAATCAATAAAACCGATAATAGAAGCGTCAACAATTTTTATTGCATAATTGTAAGCTGCTGGAGCATTAAGAGACTTAGAAATCAATTTAACTGGAAAAGTTTTTGCTATCCTAATAGTTGAATCTTTTGAGCAGCCATCGATAACAATTACATCAATAAGCTCTTTTGGATAATTTAACTCAAAGATTGAATTTAAACAAGCACCAATTGTTTTTTCGTTATTGAAAGTTGTTATGATAATAGAGACTTTGGGATGAGAGAGAGGGTCCATATTTTCATCTATCCTGCATGTATGCTAAAATTATTGACATCAGAATTTTAAATCCGTCAATAATAGGATCTAAGCTAGACTTCCCATAAGTTCTTTGTTCGAAACAAATGGGTACTTCTTTGATTTTATACCCCATTTTGGCTGTCTTTACAAGCATTTCAGATTCAATTTCATATCCACCAGATTTAAGACTCATATTCTGTAATATCTCAGATTTCATTATTCGATATCCTGATTGTGAATCAGAAACTTTACTCTTTACAAGAAAATGAATTAGATGATTAAAAAGTTGCACTCCTAAAACATTAAATCTTTTAACTTTCGTTGATGTTTTCATTAAATACCTAGATCCAATCACTAGATCGGCTTTATTCTCTAGTATTGGAGTAAGTAATAGCGGCATTTCTTCTGGACGATGAGAACCATCAGAGTCTATCGTAGTTACAAGTGTACCTAAAGATTTAGAAAATCCTACCCTTAAAGCACAACCCTTACCTACATGTTTTTTTAATGAAAGGACTTTAACGCCTTTATTTAATGAAAGACTTAGTGATCTATCTGTTGAAAAATCATCTACGACGATTATTTCCCATCTGAAATCTTCTTTTTTCAAAACAGATTTTAATCGATCAATTACATTACTAATTGTTAATTCTTCGTTAAATACTGGAATAATAACTGAAAGTAAGATTTCATCGTTATCCATTTTACTAAGATGCTAAATGAAAGAATTTATAAACTTTGGCTGTAAACTCTAACAAGCACAAAATCAAATCATAGAATGGAAAAAAATATGCTTGGAGTAACCAAAACTGATAGAATAATGTGGTTTTCTATGTGGTTTCTAGCATCAGTTGCTAGTTTTGGAATCGCTTTTTTTCCAATGTTTTATTTGATGATTAAAAGAAGAAACAAGCACATTCAAGGACATCTTGAAAGTGTGAAAAAAAATAAACTAGATGAAATTAATGAAAAAAGAGAAAGTGTCATTTTAAATCTAATTCCTGAAAGAAACGCAAAAATATGGACACTTTCTTTACTGTTAGTTTTTCCAGCATACATCATCACTTATCTTTTAACTAAAGATCTAATTGTGCATGAAGAACAACAACAGAAGAATTATGCAAAAATATTTCCTGAAAAAAAGTTCATGACACAGAAAATTTCTTTAAAAAAATATGCATTGTTAACTCTATTAACACTTGGAATTGGAGTAATTTATTGGCTTTATAAAACTGTAAATATGTACAATACGCATTTTATGGAACAAGAAAAAATTGAGGAAGAAATAAATAAACTTGGAGAGAAAAAACTAGATGTCTAGTCCATGTAAGAAACTAAGGTTTGTAAGCCACGGCGGAGATGTTTGGGGATTCTCCAGAAAATATGGTATTCCAATTAATAATGTACTTGATTTTAGTGCTCCAATAAACTTTCTTGGCGCATCACCAAAGGCTGTTGAAGCTATCAAGAGTGTCGCACAAAAGGTAAAATTTTATCCAGATCCAGATCCCAGAGAATTAAAAAGTGAGATTGCTGAATACGTTGGAGGAATAGAGCCTGATAACGTAATAATTGGAAACGGTTCAATAGAACCAATTTATATGATAGCCGATTTTTTTGCACCTGATTTTGAAGCAATTATTCCAGTACCATCTTTTTCAGAGTATGAAAAAGCTACACTTAGAGTTCACGGTAGCCCAATTTTCAGTAAATTGCAAGAAGATTTCTCAATGAATATGAAAAGTATAAAGAAAGCTACTAATGAAAAAACTCGAATTATGTTTATTTGTAATCCTCACAGTCCTTCTGGAAAATTATACAGTAGAGATATTATTTTGGAATTAACAGAGTTTTGTGATAGGAAGAATATTGTTGTCTGCGTTGATGAGAACTATATGGAATTCACTGAGTTAGGTCCGAAAACAACTGTATCGGGATATGTTGAGAACTACAAGAATCTTTTTGTGGTTAAGTCTTTATCAAAATTCTTTGGTATGCCTGGAGTAAGATTTGGATTTGGAATAGCCAATAAGAATTTTATTTGTGAACTTCAAGATGTTAGACAACCTTGGAGTATTAATTTACTAGCTGTTTTTGCTACAAGAGCTGCTCTTAAAGATTCTGAATTTATTAACAAAACAAAGAAGACAATTGCAACAGAAAAAACACATCTAGTTGAAATGCTTAACGCAATAAG
>JAENXI010000086.1 GCA_016649625.1 Candidatus Bathyarchaeota archaeon | reverse complement strand
ATTGGTAGTCAAAACTCTACAGCTGAGGATTTACATGCTTTTATGACAGGACTAAATGAAAGACTAAGCAGTGATATGACTGGGATTAGTAAGATTTCAGTTCAGACTGGGACAACTCATGGAGGAATTGTGTTGCCTGATGGGTCAATTTCAGAAGTTAAGCTGGATTTTGAAAATTTAAAGTTGCTGTCTGATGTTTGCCGTGAGGATTATGGTTTAGCTGGGGCTGTTCAGCATGGAGCTTCAACATTACCTGAGGAGGCTTTTCACAAATTTGTTGAGTGTAACACTGCTGAGGTGCATTTGGCTACTCAGTTCCAAAATATTATTTATGAATCAGCACATTTTCCAGCAAGTCTAAAAATGAGAATTTATCGCTGGCTTAAGGAGAATTTGTCGGGTGAAGCTAAAGAAAGTTGGACTGAAGAGCAGTTCTATTATAAGCTGCGAAAGAAAGGTTTTGGTCCTTTCAAGAAGGAAATAGTCAGTCTTCCTAAAGAGACCAGAGACGCTATTGCTTTTGAGGTTGAAACAAAGTTTGATTTTCTATTTAAACAATTAAACGTTGCAAACACTAAAGATTTAGTAAACAAGTATTGTTCAAAAATCAATATTGAATAGGTTATGAGGTAATAATGGAAACTATTACTCTTGCTGGTGGCTGTTTTTGGTGTACTGAAGCAGTCTTTAACATAGTTAAGGGAGTTGAGAAGGTTGAACCAGGTTATACAGGTGGTTCTGTTGCCAATCCTACTTATGAGCAGGTTTCTTCTGGGATAACTGGCCATGCTGAGGCAGTTGAGATAACTTTTGATTCCAATTTGATTTCTCTTGAGGAAATCTTGGAGATATTTTTTGCAACCCATGATCCTACTGCCATTAATCGTCAAGGTACCGATATAGGAACACAATATCGTTCAGCCATTTTTTATAAAAATAACTTTCAAAAAACCATTGTTGAGAAGGTTATTATCAACTTGAATAACCAAAAAATTTGGGATACGCCTATCGTAACTAGCGTAGAGCCTTTGGAGATTTTTTATTTCGCTGAATCATACCATAAAGATTATTATAAAAAACATCCCAATCAAGCATATTGCCAAGTTACTATTGCGCCAAAAGTGATTAAACTTAAACAGAAATATTTAAGCAAACTTAAGTCTATCTAGGTCAACTTGATTTAGAACAAATAGAATTCTTTTTCAAATAGAAGGATTTTTTTTAATTTTGAAGGTTTTTTGTTTAGAGTGGGATGAATTGTGTTATTCCCATAAGTATGTATTGTATGGCTATTGCAGCTATAAAGAGGGCATTTACTTGTGCGATAACTAAAGCACCTGATTTACCAAGGAAATGATATATTTTGTTTACTGATCTTAAAATTATCCAGGTTATAACAAGTGTTGTGATGATAGCTAAAGTGGTTATTACTATACCGTATTGTTGAAGGCTAAATATGGCAGTGGTAATAGCTCCTGGTCCAACTAGTAGTGGCATCGCTATTGGAACTGCACCTACGCTTTCTGGGTTTTGGTCTAGGTCAATTATCTTTCCTGTGATTATAAGTCTAATAGCTATTATTAGAAGAAGAATGCCTCCTGCAATTTGGAAACTAAATATGGAGATTCCAAAAATTGAGAAGATTTCTTGTCCTGCAAAAGCGAATAATAAAAGCAGAATAATACTTACTATAGTAGCTGTGTTGATTGTTTTTGTTTTTTGTTTTTTTGGCATCTTTTCTGTAAGACTCATAAAAATAGGTATATTTCCAAGGGGATCAACCATAATAAAGAGGACTATAATGGCTTTAGCTAGATCTAGGACATTGTCGTTTATTAGCTCAAGCATAAAATTCCCATATTATCTTGTTTGAAATTAGTTTTATAAAAGTCTTAGCATAGACCATAATTTTCACATGAGACTATCTATCGGTTATAAATTAATATCAAATTTGTTAGAAAACACCTTAGAGAAGAGATGCAGGGTATTCTTTAAGAATAGTAAGTACCCGAAAAAAGTGATTAGAGCTCTTATCGATACATCTCAGCTCGGTTAGGATATTTCTGTTTGAAAAGTTTTTGTGCTTCGTTTGTTAGTTTTAGGTCTAGTTCTTTTTGGCTCTTTGAGATTGTACTTAGATCTGGATGAGCTAGTATTGGTCCACTGAGTATTAGACTTGGTTTTTTTCGTTCTAGTTCCCAAGCTGGAACGGGTTTTCTTTTCAGAATCTTTAAGATGAGGCTGTTTTGTTTTTCAGTATGGTTAAAACTATTTAACAATTCTTTTGCTTGTGTTTTTGGAAGTGGACGATACCCATATAATGGTGCACCTTTTATGAGACTTCGGATATCATTTGGGTTTTCGATTTTCGCACCAACGCCGGTGTATTCTTGTGGATTAATTGTAACTATCTTTAACATATACCCATCTCTTGGACCTATTATCAACACGTTTCCTTTGAAATCTCTTAGAATAGACCATCCTACAGGCTGTTTATTGTATCGATTGAGTATCTGTTTGGTTAATGAGTCAATGGGTTGGGTAATCACGTTTATCATCCAATAAAGTGGAGAGGTAGTTGTTTCATAAAAATCTTCTTTTTTTTATTTTTTTAGTGAATTAGGAAATCAGAAATCTGTCTAAGCTTTTTAGTTGTTGTCTAAATCTGAAATGAATTGTTTATTTTTAATTATTTAATGATATTATTTTGTTTAGGTTTTTTTTGGTTGTGTAAAATATAGCTCCTAAACCTAGGCTGAGTGCTCCAATCACAAAGATAAAACCTATAAAAGGAATCAAATAGAGTAAATGTAAAGCAATAAAACCTATGATAAATAGGATTGTGTTGCTTGTTTTTCTTTTAAGTAGGTTAACTATTGTTCTTCCTAAGGTAAGTGAGACGATTAATGGTGAAATGATTAGAGCGATCAGATAGGTTAGAGTAAGAAGTATCGAGATTGGAAGGCCAATAACAGTTACTGCAAGTATGATGCTGACAATTGTTGTTAAAATTAATAGTAAAAAGCCTACTGCAGTATTTTTTATTTTTGATTTGTTTAGTTCTTCTTCTATTGCAAGGAATTGATTGGGCATAAACTTCAGAATGAGTAGTCCAAGAATCATGTAGCCTGCAACAATAACTATTTGTAGTATTCTAAAAATTCCTTTAAGGGTTTCACCTATTTGTGTTACTTGTGAGGTTTGGTAATCTACTATTTGGGCTGTTCCACTATTTTGGAATGTAGCAGCTCTTACAATTAGGGTGTCTTCTATGGTTGCTTGGTTGTTTACTGTTCCTCCAAAAAGATAGGCGTTTTGTTCAATGTTTGTTGTTGAGAAAAGGGTTACAGAGCCTGCTGCGATCAATACTTTTGTTGTGTCCTCCTGGAGTTCAATCAAACCGCCCACTGCAATTATTTTTCCAGTTACATTTTGTTTTATAATTATTTGTGCTCCAGCGCTGATTAAATCCCCTGTTATTGGTGCATTAATTTCTATAATGCCTCCAACTGCGAAGACATCTCCAGTTATGTTGGCGTTAATTTGAACAGTTCCACCTCCAACAAAAACATCGCCAATCACAGGGGCGTTTATTATTACAGAATTTCCGGTTATGAAAAGGTCATCTTGTATCGTAGATTCTATTATTGTATCTTGAGCCAGTGCAGCTCCTGTAATGATGGTAAATACCAAAATTATGGTAAGAATGATAAATGGTAGTCTTTTCATAAAACCGCTTCACTATGAGTATATATTGATTCTATTTTTAAATATTCTTTAGTGTAGTTTTTTTATTTGAAGATTAGACTATTAAGTAGGTTCCTGTGAACATCAAGGTTATTGCGCTGATTTTTAGAATTATTGTTTGTTTATTAAGGTCTTCAGTAAGGAATTTTGGAAGAAAAACACTTAGAAATAGTGTATAGAAGAAAATATAAAATGGTTGGAGTCCAAATAATGCTGAAGCAATTGAAGCGTCTGTCGAAGATAAGGCAATTAATGAGAATAGTGCGCCAGTAACGTAGATTCCTTCACTAATGAAAGTTAGCAATAGGCCTTTTTTGCCTATAGTTGGAATTGTTTTGGTGAATTGTTTTCGTGGTTTTTTGAAAGCAAGCAGAAGTATGACTCCAAGTAGAGCTCCTGTAACGCTCCAAAAGAACAATGACCAGAATTCAAAATAGCTCAACAAAATTTTTTCAAGAATTGTGTAAACTGCTATAATTAAACCAAAAGGTATCATGTATTTGAAGGCACTTGAAAATGATGTTTTACCCTTGGTTTTTTTGTAGGAGATTAACATTGATGAAACTACTATTATTATTATTCCCAAATATTTTTGAGGGCCTAGAATTTCGCTTAAAAAAACTGCGGATAGCAATGCAACAAACACTGGTATTAGTTGAAATAGAGTTATTATTCTTGAGACTTCCTCAACTAGAAGTGCTTTTGAGTAAAACCAAAAAGCGAGAAGAGGAAACAACCCAACTATAATTGCAATAATTGTATTAGGAAAATGGAAATTAATTGGTACAATCATTAAGGTCGCAATGGCAAATGGCATATCCATTAAAATTATGGTAGAAATCATGGGGACATAGCTCTTAAATTTGTTTGTGATTAAGAATTTTATGAAAACGTTGTTTAAGGCCCAAAACGCAGGAGCTAGGAGTGCATAGATATACCATTCCATTTTTTATCAGCTTGCTTAGGACTTTA
>JAENXI010000085.1 GCA_016649625.1 Candidatus Bathyarchaeota archaeon | reverse complement strand
TCAATCGTGTAGCTAAAGAACAACGATTTGTTGTTGGCACTACTTGTGATTGTCATGGAGTATTTTCTGCTTTTCAAAAAGAATAGAGGTGGTTAAAGATGAACCATTTGAAACTTTGGTTTTCGCTTTAGTTATAATCAACTTATTTATTTTTTCTAAATGCGTTAGTATAGATGTTTGATGAAACACCAGCCACTAAACCGCCTACAGCATCGTTGGTGATGGGCCCGAGTTTTTTTAGTATTCCAGGTTTTGATTGATCAAACCTAGTGAATTCAAAAATACCTCTTGCTCCAGCAATATAATCTGCTATTGTAAGTCCTAATAGTTCATCAGCCACTAATCCTGGTCGTCCCATAAATCTTTCAAGCGATAATCCTGGAATTAAACCCTTTTCAGCATCTTCTTGAGCTCTAAAGCAAGCAACTTCTAGACAGGAGACGTTAACATCCGACATGGCTTCAAGAAATTCTTCTTCAAGAAGTTTAGCTGCTTTTGCCTCAGTTTCAATACCTGGATGTGGTACAAAAAGTTCGAGTGCAGTGTCAACAAGATCTTTTAAAGTGATTCCCTTCTTTTCAAAATATTCAACTAAAGGTGGGATATTTTTATTCATTTTCATCAGTATCTGCATCTATTTTAATGTTCAACTTAAGCGTTTTGTTGTTAAGAAAACCTTTATTAAATATGGTTGGATTAACCATCCAATAAAAAAAATGAGGAATTAAGAACGAACACAAAATACATTCTTATCGGATTTATAATTGCAGTTCTAATAATTTCTGCTATAGGTTTATACGCGTTTTATCCGCAATTAACTGGAGATTCTGGAGAATTTGTTGTTACAGTAGTAGATGATTCAGGAGTTGAAATCGGATTGGAAGCATATCCTGAAAGTCTTATTTCACTAGCACCAAGTATTACTGAAATCATCTATGCTATAGATGCTGGTGACTTAGTTGTTGGAGTTACTGATTTTGACAATTATCCTTACGATTTTTCAGCTTGGATCCAAGCAGGAAACATGACTAGTGTTGGAAGTTTTGATAACCCAAATCTTGAAGTTATTGCATCCCTTAATCCGGATTTGATTTTGGCAACAGGTGGTGTTCTAGGTGAGACAATTACCACATTACGAGACATGGGTATCCAAGTAGTTGTATTAGATCCTACAACAATTGATGGTGTTATAGATAATATTGAATTAGCTGGAAAATTAACAAATAAAAATGCTGAAGCTACAGCGATTATTTCTGATATTAATGCGAGAATAGCAGTAGTAGAAGCGTCAGTAGCAAATGTGGATTCGATTCCAACAGTGTATTATGAAGTCTGGTATGATTCTACCTCTCTTTGGACAGCAGGTTCACAAGCATGGCAAAACGAACTTATAGAAATAGCTGGAGGAGAAAACCTCTTTGCAGATCAAGATCTTGAATATTTCTTATCAAGCGCTGAAGCAGTAATAACTAGAAATCCAGATATAATGATTATACCTCAAGAACATGGAGTGAATTTCTGGGGTAGTTTTGACAACATTAAAGATAGACCTGGCTGGGAATCAATAAGTGCCTTGCAAAATGACAATATTTACGATATAGACTCTGACCTTCTAGCTAGAGCTGGTCCTAGGATCGCAGAGACTATTGAAACATTAGCAGGAATATTTCATCCATAACTCTTTTAATTCTCTCCCTATATTTTTTTGTGATTATGATGACTAATACTGAAGTTGAAGGCAATTTTTTTAGGCGTGCTTCAAGATGGAAACTCATTCTAATCTTATTGGTTTTTTTGCTTCTATTAACAATCATAGTTTCTTTGAATATAGGATATGCTCAAATTTCATTTATCGATATTTTATCAATAATTAGTAAACAATTTCCTTTTGTAGATTCTATGATAGATTCATCCTTGCTTTCTCCACAAAATACCAGTATAATTCTTCAAATACGTTTACCGAGAATTATTGCTGGTGCCTTAGTAGGTGCTGCCTTGGCAGGATCAGGTGTAGTTTATCAGGGTGTTTTCAAAAATCCTATGGCTGACTCTTATTTATTAGGTGTTTCGGCTGGTGCAGCTGTGGGTGCATCAATTTCTATTTTATTTGCTGCAGGAACATCGTTTTTTGGTTTTCGTCTTGTCCAAGTAGCAGCATTTTTAGGGGCTCTAATGGCAATGGCTTTGGTATATAACATATCAAGAGTAGGTTCAAGAGTTCCAGTAACAACTCTATTATTATCGGGAATAGCAGTAAACTTTTTTTTGTACGCTATAGTCGCGCTGGTAGAAGTTGTGGCTGGTGATGAACTCACCTCGATTATTTTTTGGTTAATTGGAGGTTTTTCCAATGTTCTTTGGCTGGATCTTTTTTCAGTTACTCCTTTTATTCTGATCGGCATAACCCTTTCATATTTTTATGCCAGAGATCTTAATTTGCTAGCTTTAGGGGAAGAAACTGCACACAATTTAGGTGTGAATGTTGAAAGAACAAAGAAAGTTCTTTTAATTCTTGCTTCACTGGTTACTGCCGCAGCAGTTTCATTAAGCGGATTAGTTGGTTTTGTAGGTTTAATGGTGCCCCATATAACTAGATTGATAATTGGACCAGACCATCGTATACTTTTTCCTGCATCTATACTTGTAGGTGCAATTTTCTTAGTAATTTGCGATGCAGCTGCAAGAGTAATAGTTACACCCTTCGCATCTACTCTTGAATTACCCGTAGGCATAATAACCATGCTTACAGGTGCCCCTTTCTTTATTTTACTCTTTAAAAAGAAAAAAGATAGCTATGCACTTTGAGAGGTAAATTGTAAATATGGTATTACTAAATGTAGATGGCATCGAATGTCGTTATGGGTCTGTTAAAGTTCTAGAAACATTAAATCTTTCTGTTAAACCTGGTGATTTTGTGGGGATACTAGGACCAAATGGATCTGGAAAAACTACGCTATTAAAGAGTATTAGTCGACTTCTAAAACCCCATAAAGGTACAATTTTTCTGGACGATGTAGATATTTATTCTCTTGAAAGCATTGATGTCGCCAAGAAACTAGCTGTTGTTCCACAGGATACCAGTATTGGTTTTAGTTTTAAAGCACTGGACATCGTATTGATGGGGCGTAATCCTCATATGTCTCGTTTCCAAATGGAAAGCAAAAAGGATATGGCTATTGCAAAAAAAGTGATGCTTTTAACTAATACTTGGCAATTTGCAAATCGACCGATTAATGAACTTAGCGGTGGAGAAAAGCAAAGAGTAATAATTGCCAGAGCGATTGCACAAGAACCTAAACTTCTTTTACTCGATGAACCACTTACCCATTTAGATATAATGAATCAGCTAGAAATAATGGACCTAGTAAAAAAGCTTAGCAGTGATGGAAAAATTATCATTTTAGCTGTTTTCCATGATGTAAATTTGGCAGCTCGCTACTGCAATTCTGCAATACTACTTAAAAAAGGGAAAATATTTTCAGCAGGTAAATTATCCAAAGTTTTGACTAGTAAAAATATTAAAAGTGTTTTTAATGTTGATGCTATAGTTCAGAAACATTTAGTGACAAACTCAATTTATATAATTCCTCTTTCTCCACAAAAGACACCTCAATATAGAAAATATTCAATACATTTAATTTCAGGAGCTGGAACTGGAACCGGATTAATGAAAATTCTTATCGATGAAGGTTATCCTTTAACCACAGGTGTTTTGAATGTTTTGGATACTGATTATGAAACTGCCAAAATCCTGAAAATTCCAGTGATAGCCGAGGCTCCCTTTTCTCCAATCATGGAAACTACTCGTAGAAAAAATTTAGCTATCATCAAAAAAGCTAGTGCGGTGGTTGTAGCTTCAGTTCCATTTGGTTATGGTAATTTGCAAAACTTAAAAACTGCCAGAGAAGCTCTTGGTATGAATATACCAGTTTATATTATTGATGAACTTCCAATTGAAAGAAGGGATTTTACAAACGGAAAAGCAAAAGAATTGTTTGATGATATGAAAAAAAATGGGGCTAAATTTGTTAAAGATCAGCATGAACTTTTAGCTTTGCTTCATGTTTCCGATGAAAAACTGAAAACAATTCAAAAGAATGATATCAAATATGAAGCTCATCTACTACCGAGTACCCCTTCTAACAAAAATATGCTTCACAATGAGGATGAATAAATGAAGCATAAAAAAAATATGAATGTAGCAGTTGCTTGGAGTGGCGGAAAAGATAGCTGTCTAGCATGTTATAAGGCCATCAAAGAAGGTTATACTGTTAAAAGCTTGTTAATAATGATGGCTGATGACACAATATCAAATTTTCATTTGATTAGTTCTGACCTTTTGGATGCCCAATCAGATGCTATTGGTATTCCTATTATTAAAAAAGTAACATCACCAGATATGTATGAAAAAAATTTTAGAAAGGCACTTTTAGACTTTAAAAAAAAAGGTGTAGAAGGATTAGTTACCGGTGATGTATTTGATATTGCTCTCCATGAAGAAGGCTGGCTGGATAGAATATGTCATGAAGTTGGTTTAACTCCAGTTCGACCTTTATGGCATCTTGATACAAAACAAATTCTAACTGAATTTATAGACGAAGGTTTTAAAGCAATAATTGTTCGAGTAAAAAATGAGGTTCTAGGTTTAGAATGGTTAGGAAGAGAGATCAACCAAACATTCTTTAAAGATCTGCTTAATATTGAAACAATTGATCCTTGTGGTGAACATGGTGAATTTCACTCATTTGTAACAGATGGTCC
>JAENXI010000084.1 GCA_016649625.1 Candidatus Bathyarchaeota archaeon | reverse complement strand
AGTAATTGACAACATTAAATTGGACAATCGTTGATTCAGATGGAAGTCTCTTTTCAAAAGGAAAACACGATTATTACGCAATACTTATCCGAGGAATTCCAGAAAAACATCCTAAAGACTGCGTCATAGAACTTTACGTAACAAACAAAGAAATGACAATTTTTGAGATTAAGGTCAACGCAGATCATGAACAAATCAAGCTATTATCACGCTCCATCGTTTTGGGAAACTTACTACCGATAACTAGTATAGACCAAGTCGTTGAAGAAATGAAAGACACTGCTGAGAGAAGAGAGAACGAAAATCCCTACACTTCAAAATCTACCTATTATACCTTAAAATAAGGCAAATAAAAAAATAGTGCGCGCAGCAAATATTAGGCCTTTAGCTTATATCTGTTAATGGTGAAGAGTTTACCGAAATGTCCGAACTGTACAGCGCACACCAAACAACCGGATAAGGAATGGAATTTTGGGCGATTTCGAGTCAAGATGTATAAGTGCACTAAATGTGGGAATCAATTTAGAGAATTTTTCAAGGGAAATACGTTGCAATTTGTGTTGAGCGCTCACAATGGTGGTTTAGGAAAAATTAGAGTGCACAAGGAAACAACTGATAGGCACAAAAGCTATCAATAACCGCTTCTAGCTTTTTTACCATAAGTTTTTCTTAAACATTTGGTTTTTCTTGTTGAGAAAGGATTTCTATTTTTTTCTAAAGTTGCTAAATGTCATTTATTAAAAAAAGTAAAAAAATACAAAACAAAATTTCTAAATTTTGAATTCGCCAACAATAATATTGCTTAAGAACATAAATCGAAGGAAAAAATGAGTTACTCGTAATGTTTATAAAATCAAGATTTGTTGGTTTTATGTAGTGACCATTTTGTCAAAAACACAACCTCATCCAGGACATGAAAACCACCTTTGCCACATGGTAGAACAAAACGTACCCTTGGAAGAAACGAAACCTCTTGTGAAGGATGCAAAGTATATTTGTCAATGCTGTCGTCGAGCAGCTGCCAAAGCTGAAAACCTCTGTTTACCAGAGTTACTCTAAAGCCATTCTCTTCTCTTTTTTTTAAGGTTTGTTTAGTTCAATACAAAATAAATCCAGATGTAATAATTAGTTTTGATTTTATGTTCTCTATTATAGTCCAAACAGTTTTCAGTTACATAGAGTAGATTTGGTCTTTAGTGAATCATTCAAACTAATAATTATGAAAAATTATTCACTTTTCTAATCCAAAGCCCGAATGCACCCACCATCGCTTCCCCGCCTTAAAATCAACAGTATGCTCATACCCCATCTCCAAAAGTTTTTGAGTTGCCATTGTGCTAGCCTGACAACTATAACTAGCACAATAAACCACAATTGTATCCTCCTTTTCCAAATATTTATCAACTAAAGACCCAAACTTACCAAGAGGAATATTAATAGCACCAGGAATATGACCATCAGTAAAATTCTCCTCTGGCAAAACCTCAACAAGCTTAAATTTCTCATCATTAGCCTGCATCTCAAGAAGCTTTTCAATAGTAATAAAAATTATTTTCCCCATAAAAAACAACTAAACTCTAAATATTATGCAAATTATTTATTTTTTTCTCTATCATGCTTTAACTCAAATTTGATCTGTTCAGGTTGCCTTAACCAGTTCAATAGCTGTTATCTTTCTAACTTTTTTTCCTTGATTTTTCATTTGTGCCAGTACAAATTCTACTGCTAAAAAATGGGAAAAAAGGTTACGGTTGATGTTGAAAAAATCCCTTTATTGAAACCTTTATTTATTCAACTTGGAAATTACTTGAATGTAGTGACTAAGAATGAAGCTACAAGTTATCGTTTATTTTGAAGTGTTTTTACTCTCTATTATTATTCTAAATAGCCTGCAATCCTCGGTTTTTGCACAATCTAATCTACAACTTGAGTGGGAACAACACTGGGAAACCTACGGTACTGGTGGCACATGTAATTTTGGTACACACAACTTTTTTGTCGGAGATATTGACCAAGATGGAATTACTGAGTTGATAACAGGCGGCATGATGTATGAAGACCCCGAACATACATATCTAGAGTTATATGCTCCTCTGAAAATCTGGAATTGGAACAATGAAGTTTTCACACTCGAAAAACAACACAACTGGACTGGCGTTCTAAGAAGTATTTATGCTGCAGATCCAGACGAGGATGGAGTATTGGAATTAATAACCGCAGGGTCAGAAAATAATGAGAATGGTACCACTCCCACTCTTAGTGTTTGGAGCTGGGATAATGTTGATTTAGTCCTAAAAGACAGCTTTGCTGGAATATCTGTTGGTTCCATTTTCGTTGGAAACTTAGACGGGATTGGAAGCTCAGAGATTGTTACTGCTGGAACTTTAAGAGAAAATTCCACTACATACGCACAATTATCTATTTGGAGTTGGGATGGAACCTCGTTGGATTTAATTGACACTACCCTTTGGTGTGCATCAAATAGAGCAGCTGCTAACTCGGTTTATGTTTATGATTTGGACAATGATGGCGTATCAGAGATTGTTACTGGGGGATATGATAATGATCTAATGAACAGTAGTGGTCAACTACGAATTTGGAATTGGGACGGAACTAACTTAGAATTAAAGGCTAACAAGGAATGGCGTCTTGTTGAAGGTGTTTATGGTACAACAATTACTGGAGATCCGATGGGAAATACATTGGTGAATAATCTAAAAGTCGGTGACGTTGATGGGGATGGTGTTGCAGAAATAATCACTGTTGGTTTTACTTATGATAATGAAAAAATTATGGGTCAGATAGGTATATGGAATTGGAATGGAGAACTGGTGTCTCTTGAAGAAAGATATGAGTGGATGACCAAAGACATTACAGAAATTAAGGCTTTGTATCTTGCAGACGTAAACAATGATGACCAACTAGAGATTATCACTAGCGGAGCGACTGCTGTTTTTGGAGGGTTTAGTGCAGATGCTCCTCCCGAATTTTCGCAGTTAAGAGTTTGGAGTTGGAATGGTCAAGATCTTTCATTAGATTATAGTGAGGAGTGGACTATTGGTGAAGGAGTTATGGCTTGGAATGTTGCAGCTGATGATATTGATCAAGATGGAACAGTGGAAATAATCACTGTTGGATGTATGTATGTTGCTGCATTGTGTGATCCTGATCTTAGAATCTGGTCTATTCCATCAGATTCATCAAACCTATATTTGCCTATTTTAGTTGTAGGAGCAATTGCAATTTTGGTTATCACTGTTATTTTGGTTAAACGAAAAAAAGAAGATGTAAATTAAAAAAAAGGGGAAAAGGTAGTGGTTGATAACAAGAATGTAAACAAATCGAAATGGGCTACCTCATCTCGGCCACTATATGATGAACTTTTCTGTAATTTAGTTACTGACTATTGTATATTCCTTATTCATCACAGAATTTTTAGTATAACTCTGGCTTAGATTCTCTCCAAAACCTTGCGTGTATAGGCTAGTGATTCCAGTTAGCATTTTAAAACTGTGTGTGGGCTTTTTGGTGATGACGCTCGTAGAGTCGATATTAACCGTGCAAGAATAGAATCAAATCTTGAAGAGTGGAATAAATTATTTGGGATTAAAAATTAGCTCTCATTTTTTTATCTTAAACTAATGGAGTACGCCCTAATTATTGGTTAATTCTTGTCTCAACTCTTTTCCAAATTGTTGGAGTTTATTCCAAACATCTTTTTGGTCTTCGACTCTAGTGCATAAATCTGGTGAAGCTTTAGCATTTTTCCCGTGTATAAATGGAACTCCGCTCATTTCACATTCATTTCCATGACCGCAAGTGAGGCATGGAACGTTTCCTTTGATGATTACTTGCCCAATCACTCGCATTCGATCCATACTCAGTTCTAATGCTAGATTTCTTTTTACTTTTTCAGAAGGCAATTTTGACCGTTTGAGTAATTTAGAAAGACCCAAGTATCGTAGAATTTGTTTATTTAACATTGTAGGATATACTCCAGTCACTATGATAACGACTGGTTTGTCTTTGAGCATGTTGTTTATGTGACGTAAAGACCATAGCCGTTCTAAGAAGGCTTTTGTAAAAGCATCAATCTGACTATACGGAGTGTATGCTCCAATAACCAAAGCATCAGCTTTTAGTACCTTTTCTGATAAACGTGGGAAATCGTCTTCCTGTTTACAGATGTTGTCTTTAACACACCTTCTGCATGCCAAACATGGACGAATATGAAGATCACTTAATTTTACAAATTCATAATCTAATCCACTTGCTTTAAGGACTGCTTTAATCGCTCTATCGGTATTACTGTCAGGAATTGGACTTCCAGAAATACCAAGAATCTTTGCCATAAAAATCCCAATAGTCAAAAGCACAAAACAATGGTGTTATATAATATTTTTGGGTTATACTTTTTTGAGTATTGATGTTAATTGTCTAATTTGTGTAAGTCAAATTTTTTTGCAAGTTGGATTGTGTTGCTAAACTCTTTAGAAGTAGTGCATCTACCTAATTTTTTGTATTGTCCTGCTCTACCTTTAGGCCTGTATTGATCCATTACATTAACATAAACATCTTTAGATAAATCTTGAAGATATTCAAATACTTCTTTACTTCCCGCCTGATTTTCAGGAAGAACTAAATGCCTAACAACAAGACCTCTGTACGCAATTTTACGTTCATCAAATTTTAAGTTGCCAACCTGACGATACATTTCTGTAACAGCTTCTTTGCATCTTTCAAAATAATCAAGAGCGTTTGAATACTTTTTTGCAGG
>JAENXI010000083.1 GCA_016649625.1 Candidatus Bathyarchaeota archaeon | reverse complement strand
GGAATACTCAAAGGACAGTGATTATTCCTTTGGATCATGGTGTTTCGATTGGTCCTGTTTTGGGTCTTTTAGATATGAAGAGCATTGTTGATAAGGTTGCTGAAGGGGGAGCTAATGCTGTTTTGGAGCATAAGGGAATTATTGCTAGCGGTTATAGAGGTTTTGGAAAAGATATTGGTTTGATTTTACATTTGTCCGCTGGTACAAATTTAGGCCCTGATCCAAATTGCAAGGTCCAAGTAGCTTATGTTGAAGAGGCAATAAGGTTGGGTGCTGATGCTGTTTCGTTACATGTTAATTTGGGCTCTGATAATGAATCAGATCAACTCTCAACTTTTGGGTCTACTGCAAAGGTTTGCCAAGAATGGGGTATTCCTTTGCTTGCTATGATTTATCCTCGTGGACCTAGAATAAAGAATCCATTTGATGTTGATTTAATCAAATATTGTGCAAGGGTTGGTGCGGAGTTGGGTGCTGATATAATAAAGACTAGTTATACTGGAGATTCCGATTCCTTTAAAGAAGTTGTTAAAAGTTGCACAATTCCAGTGGTTATGGCTGGTGGGCCAAAGACAGATTCTGATGAAGCGTTTTGTGACATGGTATATGGTTCAATTTTGGCTGGCGGTGCAGGAGTTGCTGCTAGAAGAAACGTGTTCCAACATAAAGATCCAGCAAAAATGGTAAGAGTATTGTGTGGAATAATTCACGAAAATCTAGACCCTACAACATCTCTTTCTAAATATATGGTTTAATTCTTTATTCCTTTTTCTTTTTGTAAACTTTTTTCGGTATATTTTTTCTCTGCTTTTTAAATAGTATTCAAGATTTCTTTAATGTCTTTTGTGGGATTACCTGAAAAGTATTTGCTAAAATAGCCAAATATTCTCCTACTACCCATATGTGTTGCTATCTTATTAGCCCATATTTTTATGCTTTCACTCTTATCAACTTCTGTCTTTCCTAAAGTCCCATTTACAGTTTTTCGATTTCCTTCCCAACGAATATAAAGAAAGTTTGCTGTTATCTCCTCTACTAATGGTAAAAAGGGATGATTTGCCCAAGCTAATGCAACATTATGTTCTTTAAGAATTGAAAATAGTTTATCATTTAGAAGTTTTTTGTTTCTTACTTCTACCGCATAACTATATTTTTTGGGTAAGATCTTAAGGAATTCTTGCAGTTTTGGGAGTTTTTCTTCTGTGAAGTTATATGGGAATTGAATTAATAGGGGTCCTAATTTTTCTTTTAATAATGATACTCTTTTAAGAAAAACTGATGTATCTTCCTCAGAGTTGGTGAGCATTTTAAAATGAGTTATTTTTCTGGGAAATTTTAGTGAGAAAATAAAATTTGGAGGTGTCTGTTCTTTCCAGGCTAGAACGGTTTTTTCATTTGGAATCCTATAGAATGTATTATTGACTTCAACAGTATCAAATTGACTTGCGTAGTAATTTAAATACTTACTAGAATCCAAATCATTTGGGTAGAAACTTTTTTTCCAGAATTTATAGCTCCAACCCATCGTGCCTATGTGTACGTTTTGCAATTCAATCTCGTCCCTTAAAAAGTAGCCAATTTTTGTTGTTATCTTTTTTTAATCTTATTAAAACATACTTGCCGTTCATCTTTTTACCTTTTGGAAAGAATTCTATTATGTCATTTTCCCATTCTTTTGTTTCATAGATTCCTCTATCCCAAATTTTTACCGTACCTGCTCCATATTGTCCTTTAGGAATAATGCCTTCAAATTTGGAGTATTCGATTGGGTGATCTTCAACCTCTACTGCTAATCTTTTTTTGTTTGGCTCAAATGGGATACCTTTTGGAACAGCCCAACTTTTCAATACTCCTTCTTTTTCTAATCTAAGATCATAGTGCAATCTTCTAGAATGGTGTTCTTGAACAACAAAAATAGTGTCTTTTTCATTTTTTTTGCTGCCAGTTGGTTCTTTTGTTTTATTAAAATCTCTTTTTGAAAAATAAGGAACTAAATTTGATTGATTAATTTGTTGGGTCGTACACTCTAATGGTTTTTTGTCTAATTTCAACCCATGAAATCTTGGCATTCTAAGTTTTCTCTCTTTTGTAATGCTCTGATAAAATATTTCACATACAATTTTTGGTTTAAGCCAATTTGTATCTTTTATTTCTTCTAATTTAAATGGAGTTTTATTAGTTGTTATATTCTTGAATTGTTTTGATAGCTCCACTAAATTGTTTTGTGAGAAACCTGTACCAACTTTTCCAATATAGATTGGATCTTTGTTTTCGTCGTACAAACCTAGTAATAATGCCCCAAAAGATTCTTGTCTAAAACCAGAACCTTTAGTGTAGCCAAAAACTATGCAATCAACAGTTTTTATTTTCTTTATTTTTAGCCAGTTGCTGCTTCTAATTCCAGTTTCGTAGATACTGTTCTTTTTTTTGGCTATTATACCCTCTAAATCTTTTTCTGTAACTACTTTGTAGTATTCGGAACCTTTTTTTTCAATAAAATCTGAAAGAAAAACATGGTTACCTTCTTTTACTGTTTTTTCTAGGATTTTTTTCCTCTCAATTAATGGTAGATCAATTAGGCTTTTTCCGTTTTTTTCCAGTATGTCAAAAACCACATAAGAAACAGAGTTTTTGTTGCTTTGTATTTTTATATCGATTGCTTTGATGGCTTGACTTCTTTCAAGTAAAGCGTGAAAATCTGGTTTGCCATTTTTCATTACTATTATCTCCCCATCTAAAACAACATTTTGAGCTAGTTGAAGTAATTCTTTTAATTCAGGGAATTTTTTTTGCATCTCTTTCTCGTTTCTGCTCAATATTGTTAGTTCTTTATTCACATAAGCTATGGCTCGAAAACCATCCCATTTTATTTCATAAATCCAATCAACGTCAGAGAAGGGGGTGGGACTTGATTTTGCAAGCATTGGTTTGTATTGATTATTCATTTCTTTTGCAACTGCTTTAGAGTCTCTCTAAGAGCAACCATTAATTCTTTTACTTCTTCTTTAGGTTGGGTTTCAACTGTTATTTTTTGACCTTTTATTTTTTTCTTTATTATTTCCTCTATTTTCTTTCTATACTGATCTTCGAATTCTTCAATGTCAAATTCTCCTGATAAATCCTCAATTATTTTGTTTGCAATATCTAACTCTTGTTTTTTAGGTTTGTCGAGATTTCTTAGCTCTTTATATTCTTGTGGATTCACAACATCATAACTGTAGCGCATTGTTGTTAGAACTAGCGATCCTTTATAGGCGTGTATTAAAACGGGGTATTCTTTTGTTCGGAGGGTTATTTTTCCTACAGCGGCTTTACCCTTGTTTTGTAGGGCGGCTAGAAGTAGACTGTATGTTTCGTTGCTTTTGTTTGGCATTAAGATGTAGGATTTGTTATAATATATGGGGTCCACTGATAAGTAATCTACAAATTTTGAAATACGAATTCTTTTGTCTGATTCTGGTTTAATCGCTGCAAGTTCTTTGACATCAAAGAGTATGTACATATTTTTGGATACTTCATACCCTTTTGCTACTTCTTCCCATGGGATAACTTTCTGATCTTTTGTACAAATTTTTTGATATTTTAGTGGTTGTCCATCTGATTTGTGCAAAAATCGAAAAGAGATGCCTTTATCGTAAATCATCGGAAATAACTTTAGGGGTAGATTTACTAATCCAATTGTTAGGTTTCCAGTCCATATTGGTCTTCTAGAGGGGTCTGTTTTTGTTTTTTCCGTCAATTTTTTTGCCTCTAAAATTCTTGTTTATTTTCTAAAATGTTTTTCCAGGGTTCTTTGTCCCTTTTGATTATACTATAAATATTGAATTCAGCTGGTTTTATTCCTTTCTTGATTTCACTCCATTCTAGGGGGGTTGAAACTAAAGCTTTTGGTTTTGCTCTTAGACTGTAGGGACTTGATATTGTTCGTCCAAGAGAATTTTGTAGATAATCTACAAATATTTTTCCGGGTTTTTTTGTGTCAGATAATTCTGAAACTACTAATTGGTTTTCTTTTGTTAATTGAAGTCCAATTTCGTGAACAAATTTTTTTGTTTGTTCAAAACTAGGGCTTGGTTTGATTGGTACTATAATGTGGAGGCCTTTTTTTCCTGATGTTTTAATATACGATTTGAGTCCTTTTTTATCGAGTTTATCTTTTATTAGTAATGATACTGCTGTAGCTTCTTTAATGGAAGCTGGTGGTTCTGGATCTATATCAAAGAATATAAAATCTGGTTTTTCCCGAGTGGTAATTGTTGATAGTGGAATGTGTAATTCTATTGCTGTTAGATTAGCTAACCATATGAGTGTGTCAAGATCATTACATAGAATATAATTTGTGTGCCGTTTAGTGGTTTTTGAGTATATCTCTACTCTCTTAACCCAAGATGGTGTACCTTTTGGCGCATTTTTTTCATAGAAACCTTTTTTGTTTATGCCATTAGGAAATCGATTTAAAACTATTGCTCTGTTTAATAGTATGTTTAGAATCTTGGGTGCAATTTTTATGTAGTATTCGATTACTTGTTTTTTTGTTATTTTTTCTAGTGGAAATATGATTTTATTTAGATTGGTGAATTTTACTTTTGTGAGTTGTTCGACCATTTGAATCTGTGTACTCTCCTGGTTATGTTTAGGTGTTTAATTAGTTTGATAAAAAGTATTACTTTATTGTTTGCAGGTTGTTTAAATTTGTTATTAGGCGAATTCTATTGTTTATTTCAGAAAGAACTGTTGTTTCCATAAAGAAACCAATAATAGGAGATCATTATTTTAGTTTTGTAAACTGGTTATTTTTTTGTTGGATAGAGGAGATGACTGTTGAGTAAGGCTGCTGATATGGCTAAGGTTTCAGCTAGGGGTGGATTTCATCTCCTTTGGGGATTAGTAGCTTCTACTGTGATTTCTTCTATTGGAACAATAATTATACAAATTTTGCTTAGTC
>JAENXI010000082.1 GCA_016649625.1 Candidatus Bathyarchaeota archaeon | reverse complement strand
GCCTCTAACTACTTCACATCAGGTTACGTTTTAGCTATAATCGATATTGAATCTGCTATTGCAATGACCTTGAGATTTGTAGTCTTAGTTGAGTCATTTTCAGTTTTCTTTTTAACCACATCACCCGATCATCTCGGATTGGCTTTGGAACAAACCCATATTCCCTACGAATTCGCTTTTGCTTTTACTACTGCTGTACGATTCGTTCCGGTATTGGCTGAAGAAGCTCAAACAATAATGGATGCTCAAAAAGCAAGAGGTTTAGAATTAGAAAAGGGTGGTTTTCTAAAAAGAATACGTAATTATATTCCAATTTTGATTCCTTTAATAGTTAGTGCTATTCGACGAAGTCTCGAGTTAGCAGAAGCGATGGAGTCTAGAGCTTGGGGAGCTACCAAAAATCGCACGAACCTTTACGAGTTAAGATTACATCGTGGAGATTTTATTCTGCTAGCTATCAGCCTTCTGATTTTGTCAGCTGCGATTTATTTACGCCTTTATGTCTCTGTGCCTATGATTAGTCAAATTATATTTTAACTAACTCATAATCACAAAAAATGTTTTATTTTCAATTCTTTAAAAATATGTTCCATTTTGTAAGAAACTAGCTAACGATTACAAATGCATATAGCTTATTAAGACTTATGACACAATGTGTTTTTGAAAGCGCATACCCTACTGATCACTCCAAGGAGGGAAAGGCAGACGAAAAAAAAGCGGCAAGCAGAAACTCTAAATGTTCTTAGTGAATCATCAGAATCTCCTTTACCCAGTGATATCGTTAAAAAACCAACAATGTTCCAAGAAATTTATGCAATTCATGAACCCTACGTCTATGCTGCAATAGTTCGAGAGAAAGAAACACAAAAAATATATTACGAAATTCTAGAACCTACTCTTAACTCAAAGGAAATCCATTATCTCAATGAAATCAAGACTTTTTTAATGGATGAACTAGACGTAAATATGAAAGAAATCGAAAATAAAGTTAAAGCAGAAAAATACTTAAAACAAAAAATAAAAGATCTGATAAAAAAATATCGCCTAAAAATTCCTATTGAAGCAATCGATAAACTCTCTTACTATATCGTTAGAGATTTTATAGGATATGGAAAAATCGATCCATTAATGAAAGATCCATTAATCGAAGACATCTCTACAGATGGTGTAAATATACCTCTCTACATCTGGCACAGAGAATATGAGTCCCTACCTACAAATATAATTTTTAAACATGCTGCTGAACTAAACTCATTTGTAGTTCGTTTAGCTTATCTCTCTGGAAAAAATGTTTCAGTTGCTGCTCCTATACTTGATGCGTCACTTCCTGATGGCAGTAGAATTCAATTAACTTACGGCAAAGAAATTACAAGACGAGGATCTACCTTTACTATTAGACGCTTCAAAGCTGACCCGCTTACAATTTCAGATTTGATAGCATTCAATACCTTACCTTCTAGTATGGCTGCATACTTATGGTATTTAATCGAGAATCGTGCATCTGTACTGGTAGCTGGTGGTGTAGCTTGTGGAAAAACAACCACTTTAAATGGATTATCAATTTTCATTAAACCTGAAATGAAAATTGTTAGTGTTGAAGACACTCAAGAAATCAATCTCCCCCATGAAAACTGGATACCTTCAGTTGTAAGAGCAGGTTTTAATGATGACAAACAAAATAATTCAATAAACCTTTTTGATCTTTTAAAAGTGGCAGTAAGACAAAGACCTGACTATATAATCGTAGGTGAAGTACGTGGTGCAGAAGCCTATACCTTATTTCAAGCGATGGCCACTGGACATTTAGGAATGTGTACAATTCATGCTGAATCAGTTGAATCTGTCATAAACCGGTTAGAATCTGAACCAATGAATATTCCCAGAATACTCGTAGCAATGACAGATATTATTTTAGTCATGGAAAGAACTGAAGTCAACGGCAAGCCGGCCAGACGTGTGAAAGTAGCGACTGAAATTAATGGTGTTGAAAAAACAACAAATAATATTCTAACAAAAGAAGTATTCAATTGGAATCCTAAATTTGACAAATTCTCCTCTTTAAAAGATAGTATTCTTCTGGAAAAACATAAATTGAAAATGGGTTTACAAGATGGAGAAATACAACGTGAATTAAAAAATAGAGAAGTTATTCTGGATTGGATGGTCAAGCAAGACATTCGAAATCAGAAAGATGTATCTAACGTCATTCGTGAATATTACGCAAATCCTAATCGTGTGATTCAAAAAGCTCGGATGGGATTGAAATGAAGAACCAAATATATGATAAATTTCGTTCTTTTTACAGAAAGTTGCATACTGTTTCTTTAAAATTTAATAAAAATAAACAATATTCTTCTCATGCTGAGGAAAAAAAAGGTCTCGACAAACTATCAACTATTTCGTATAATCTAATGGGTAAGAAAATTTTAAAATTTATTCCCCTATTCAAAGATTTAGATCAGACATTATTAAAATCAGGATTAAAATATAATTTTAAAGCATATGTTAGCCTAACAATACTTTCTTCTCTTTTAATTACCTTTATTGTCGGAATAATTTTACCTCTTGCTTTATTCTTTTTTCTCAATATGTCTTTTGTATCAGCATTGCTATTTGGTGTAGGAGGTGCTATGTTTTCTTTATCACTTTCAATTTTTGGTTTTTATCTCTATCCTGTATATTGTGCAGATAAGCGTAAAAGAGAATTGGACGATGAGATGCCTTTTACTATTGGTTACATGTCTATTCTAGCAACAGCTGGAGTTTCCTCCGAAAAGATTTTTTCTTCTATTTCAACATTGAATGATCCTCTAGCTGCCTCAACAGAAGCTAAAGAAGTCATTGCCAACATTAACTTGTTTGGTTTGGATATAATATCAGCACTAGAAAAAGTCTCTGCTAGAACTTCTTCTTTAAGATTTAGAGATGTTACGGAAGGAATAATATCGACGATTCATTCAGGTGGGAATCTTGGAACTTATTTGCGCACAAAATTTAAATCCGCAATGAAATTAAAAAAACTTAGTCTTAAAGAATACTCCGACAATTTGTCTGTTCTTTCTGAGGTTTATGTAGCATTATTATTGACAGGACCCTTAATACTTGTCATTCTAGTGTCGGTTATGTCGGCATTAGGTGGGGCTGATATGGGACTACTTAATCCTGAACTTCTATTGAGCTTACTAACTTATCTAGCAATTCCAATTCTAGGTACAATATTCCTGATTATTTTAGATACAGTATCACCAAAATGGTAGGTTAAAATGCCAAAAATAAAAAATAGAACTAAAAAAACGACAATAGTTGTTTCATTATTTATAGGTCTAACAATAGTAATTTTTGGTTATCTTGCCGTAGGACTTAGTCCATCAATAGATGATTTTGTATTTGTTTCACTTCTCGTATTTATCCTACCAACCACAATTTTAACTACTATTGATTATCAATGGAGAAAATCAATCGATGGCCATTTACCTGATCTATTCAGAAGCATAGTTCAAGCTCAAGAAGTAGGTATGACTCTTCCACAAGCTTTGGAAGAAGCAACTAAACGAGATTATGGTCCATTGACTAAAGAATTACAAAAAATGACAGTTCAGATGTCTTGGGGGTCCTCTTTTGAAGATGCTCTAATAGCCTTTGAAAAACGAGTAGATACAGTATTGACTCAGAGGACCATACCTATGATAATCGAAGCAAGTCGCTCAGGGGGTCATGCTGAACAAGTTTTTGATCCTCTAAGTAAATTCATTGAAACAACAATTATACTGGAAAAAGAAAGAAAAACTCAAACAAGACCTTACATTGCAATAATATATGTGGCACTTTTTGTTTTTCTTTTTACTATTGTAATATTGTTTAATACTTTCTTTACTAATATTGAAGGTGTAGCCCTTTTTTCAATGTCGACGTCATCACCTTCTGCCCTTCAAAGAATTTTCTTACATTTAACAATCGTTCAAGGTTTTTTTAGCGGACTTGTTGCAGGAAAAATGGGTGAAGGATCAATAAATTCTGGACTAAAACATAGCGTAATAATGATGCTATTAGGTTACCTGGCTCTGAGATTTTTATTATGAGGTGAAAAAATGAAAAAACAATTTTTCAAAGATAAACGAGCTGTAACACCTGTACTTAGTCATCTTTTGCTTACCATAGTAGCTGTCTCAATTATGTCTTTGGCTACTTCAGCTACTTTTATCATAACAACCAACCTTCGAGAAACAATGGGGGAACGTTTGCTAGTTGAAGATGTTTGGTTTGAGCAAGACAGTGGTGAGGTGAATATTTATGTTCGTAATGTTGGAAGAGTTACGATTCAAGTTGCAGCAATTTATGTGAATAAAGTTGGACAATTATTCAATTCACCTTTCAACTTAGAAATCAATGAAAATAAATGGCTTAAAGCTGATTTTGACTGGCTTTCGGGAGAATCATACTATATTGATATATTGACAAACAGGGGGACTCATATTGCGAGTTATTACAAAGCTCCTTAGAAACAAAAAACGTGGAATAAGTACCGTCATAGTTGTTATGTTAAGTCTAGTTTTAATAGTTACAATTGTTGGTAATGTGATTCTTTGGAGTTATCAGATGAACCAAGTTGATTGGGAAAAAATGCAAGAGAGCATTAAGATAATTAATGTCCAAGAAACCGCTTTGGGTGTATTAATCACCTTTCAAAATGATGGATCATTAACTTCTCATGTGACATCTTTATGGGTCACTAATTCAACAATACATCAAAGATATAAAATAGGAACTTTTATTTCCCCTGGAGAAACAACTTCAGAATTATTTGAGATCATAACACTTCCAGATGAACCTTATATGACCAAAGTTTCTACTGAAAGAGGGAATCTCTCAGTTTTTTTAACAGATTAGACATCAAGTATTTCTTTCAATTTCTTAATGACTTGAGTTTGATCTTTTGCTTCTATTATTTGAATTTTATATAACTCAGCCAATTTCTTTCCATTATTGTTGAGTTTTGGCATAGTAATCAGCAGTGATTTTTTAGGAG
>JAENXI010000081.1 GCA_016649625.1 Candidatus Bathyarchaeota archaeon | reverse complement strand
GACAAACAACTCACAGAAGGTTTTAGCGAACAAGCAGAAATGCTAAAAGAGTTCCACACAAGCCTAAACGCCAAATTCACAAATCAATTAACTCAACTGAAAACCCAAATAGAAAAACAACTCACACAAATAGATACCACAATAAAAACACAAGAACAAACAACCAACAAAACCGCAAAAACCATCCAAAAACAAAAAGTCGAAATCACAAACATCCAAACAAAACTAACAAACCTAGAAAACCAATTTGTCCAACCACAACCCCAACTCACAAGCCAATCAAACCCAGAAAAAGTACGCGGAATAGGCCCCACAACAAATAAGGAACTACAAGAAATGGGAATAACAACAGTAGGTCAACTAGTAATGGAGGACCCCAAAGTAATCGCAGAAAAAACAAGCACCACCCAAAAAACAGTACAAAAACTACAAGGAATAGCTCAACTCTCAATGGTCCCAGCTGTAAACGAAAAAGACATAATTCTACTAGAAGCAGCCAACATCGCCGACAGAAAAGAACTGGCAAACCAAGACCCAATTGAACTAAGCCAGAAAATAAACAAAATCTTCAAAACTCAACTAGAAGAAGGAAAACTCCAAGAAACTGACAAACCAACAATCGAACAAATCCAAACCTGGATAAAAAACGCGAAAACATAGCATATTAACCTAAAACTAATATGTCATGAATCTCTCCCAAAACTTTTTTTAATAATTGCGGACCCAAAGGCCTGGGAACTAAAATTCTTTTCTTCCAGTATCTGCTTTTTAAAGCAATATCACTTTTACTATCAGTTAATAAGTAAGCGCAAATTCCCTGTCTTCCAAATTTGTTAGCAATCTTAAAACCAAGATTTCCACCTACAATAAGAATTGGATTTTTTTGTTTTAATTTTTGTATCCCATTCTATATCGTCTCATCTAATTTTTTTGAAGATACTAATGTTACTGTTTTTTCTCGTCCCACGTAATATCCTGCACCACCAATCAAATACCAAAGGGTTCCAAGAAACAAATATGGGGCAATCACAACTAGGGAAGTTGAGATTAGTTCTTGAGAAAGGTAGGGTGTTTGGGAAATCACAGATATCAACCTAAAAAAGGTGCCAAGCGCAAAAATGAACAAAACCGAGCCGCATCCAAAAAAAATATATCCAAATGCCCTCCAATTATTCATTTAGACTCGCCATGATGTCTAGTTTAGAATTATTCTAATGATTATAGTTTATGAATCTGAAAACAATATTAAAGAAATTTCTATTATGAGGTTTTGTTTTTGCTCAAATTTTATTTCCTCTTCATCTAAATCGAAATAAACAAATAACCAAAAAAAACGAGTCAAACAACAAAGATCATTGAGTTAGAGCCAAATACATCTCATCTGTAATTTTTTGATAAATAAATTTATCAAATTTTACCCAGCCAGGATCATCTTCCGCATTAAAACCATAAAGGTTTGCTTTATCAGGATTTGGCAATTTAATTCCATTAACTCTAAAAATATATGTTAGAGCATGATAGAACTCATGAACCAGAGTTGTCGCAACTTTAGTCTTCCAATTTGGTTCCACACCCCAAAACTTAATTGAATCACCAAAAGGAATCCCAATAAATGGAGCATTTTTAGTGTAATGCGACTTTTGATAGGCAAGACCTCCATAACAAACCTTTGTGCTTTGAATATCAAAAAGCATTATCTGAACCTCAACATCATCTGGTAGTCTCGCACGAGTTTCAGGGTGAACATATTTAGGATCAACAAACTTGCAACCTCCCATTCCTGGCATTACGTGATACTCATCCAAAGCCAAAAGCGAATACTTGTTAAACACAATATCCAACACAAATTTACTGTTTTGCTCAACAAATTCTGTAAACTCAGAAATAGCCCCATCCAAACTAAAATAAGACGGAGTCCCAAAAACCACAATTCCAACCCTCAAAGAAAAACGATCACCAACACTAACACTAAGTGGTTTAGTGGTTTTTTTTATTGCTTTTGATCTTTTTATAGCAGCAGCAATCCAAGGAAGCTTATGATGCGCAGGAGTCTTACTCAATATCCACCAACCCTAAGCAAAATAACTCTATAGCTTCTTTTTTGGTGTTTTTCACATAATAGTTTTTCGTTATTAACAAACAAACCCACAATTTAACTCCAATAAAAAGTAGAAAAAAGGTGCTTTCACCTTTGCCTGGCCACGCTACCCATCAAAGTCAAACTTTGGCTATCTCACAATGAGATGTACTATCAATGGGTTTTATACGTGCCTTACAGACAAATCCATTAAGTGAAAGCAAACAAATATTGTTGGAGTCGCTTTTCTACTTTATTGACATATTCAACTAAGCATTATAGTTTTTCAATAAAACCCTTAATGGTCAGCCATACAAAAAAGTATAAAAAAATTCAAGCTCTTCAAACCGGAAATTGAATAATTGAACTATCAACATACCTTTTTTCTTCCAAGATATTTGCAGATTTTTTTAGCAGCAAAAGACTAAAAATTACATTGCTCTTAGTCTTCTTATTCTTTCTTTTATTGGTGGATGAGTAGCAAAAATACTATCCAACGAGCTTTTTTTAGGATCAACAAAAAACAAGTGACTAACCGCTTCACTCACCTTCATTTTTCCTCTATTTAATCCACCAATCTTTTCAAGAGCAGAAGCCAATCCCTCAGGGTAACGAGTGACACTCACACCCGAAGCATCAGCTAAAAACTCGCGTTTTCGAGAAACCGCAAACTGTACCAACCGCACTACAATAGGTGCAAAAATAGCTAAAATAACACCTACAATAATCAAAATCACCATAAGCCCTCCTCTGTCTCGATTATCTCTTCTTCCCCCAAACCACAAAGACCTCAAAATCAAATGACTAACAATAGCAGCCAAACCAACTAAAACTGCAACCAAAGTCATAAACAAAATATCCCGATTCTTAACATGAGAAATCTCATGAGCAATAACACCCTCAAGTTCTTGCCTATTTAAAGAACTAACAAGTCCTGTGGTGACTGCAATACTTGCATTTTTTGGATCTCGTCCAGTTGCGAAAGCATTCAAATCCTCACTTTTTATCACGTAAACTTTTGGCGGTGGGATCCCAGATGCCATACTTAAACCCTCAACAGTATCTCGCAAATATTGATATTCATTTCCCGATGCAAGTTTTGCGTTAGTAGCCGAAAGAACCACACTATCACCAAACCTATACGAACTATAAGTATACACAACAATCAACGCCATAGACAAAGGCAAAGCAACAACAACCAACTCGGGAACCAAAAAAAATATTATGAAAAAAACCAAAAAAAAGAGAATCAACGAAACAGCAATAACTAAAAGAATTGAGAACCGCTTGTTTTTCGCTATTTCGTCACTAAAACTGGTCTGAACCATTAGAACTTCACTTTAACAGCGCTGCGCTCTTCCTCAGGAACCGTCAAGAAAGCATGTTTAGCTCTTCCACCCGCAAACCAAGTACCCGGAATTGTCGTGATAACATTATTGTAGCTTAAAACTGAACTATTATAGTATTGACGAGAATAAGCAATCTTGTTTTCAATACCCTCAAGTTGCTCTTGAAGCAGCTTAAAGTTATCACCCGCCTTAAGAACCGGGTAATTCTCTGCAACAGCAAACAAAGTCTTCAAAGTACTGGTCAACTGATTAGAAGATTTAATTCGATCTTCCCTGCTACCACTAATCATTCCCGCCCTAGCCTCGGATACCTTTTCAAAAATTTCTTTCTCGTGCTTAGCGTAACCTTTTACAGTCTCCACCAGATTGGGAACCAGATCATATCGCTTCTTTAATTGAACATCAATCTGAGCCCAAGCCTCTTCAATCCGATTGAACAGAATTCTTATTCGATTGTAATAGTAAACAAACAAAACAACAACAGCCAAAACAACTATTCCTACCAGACCGCCAACCAACCATCCAACCAAACTCAAAAAATAACCTCCATAACACCGATTTAGCCAACAAACTATATAATCCTATTTATTAAAGCAAAAAAAACTCACTGCTCAAAACACAAACAATACCCACATCATAAGATTAACTATTATATTGAAACCCCGCATAACCTCTCCAGGGGCAAGCAGCATTGATTAAGCAATCACAAAAAAATATTAAAATCATGAAAATAGCTGCAATCAGCGGAATTTTAGGATCAACTCTTATCACTCTTCTAATCTTAATGGCAACTTTGTTATCACCATGGTTTAGCTGGCAACAAAACGCTCTAAGCGATCTTGACGTAGGTTAGGTAACTTTAATTTTCAATTCAACAGTTTTTATTGGTGGACTACTAAACCTCATCTTTTCTTATGGGATTAAAAAATACTTACCCAAAAACTCAAATAATTGGAAATGCTGCAAAATTATTTTTTATCTTCCACAGCTGTTCCAATTTTTTTAACAAAGTGGAATTCACCCTCAGAAATAAACTCTGTTTGACATGACTTTTGCTTTTTTTCATACCAATGGAGCTTCATTTTTAATCCTTTATCCCTTAACTTTGGTTTGCCTTAATAAAATAATCTCAAATATCGTAATACACAATATGGGTGAGGTCTGAACAAAAATAAACTCCAAAAAACTAAAACAAAATCTGATACAAAGAACACTATTTTCTTTTAGATTTCTTCAATTTGATTGCCAACAATTGTTATGTTGAAGCTAAAATCAGAAAAGCCAAAAACATTCTCATCCACATCCAAGATAAAAGTAGCTCCAATTGACTCACCCGGATTCAAAATGTGATCATCTCTATTCCAAGACAAAACCAAAAAAGCCTCCGCGTCAGAGGGCTCCCAACTTTGAACATTCATCGACAAAAAAACAACCTCTGATCCAATATTTTTTATGTAAACAGTTTGGTTTGAAGATTTTCCTGGACTTAGAGACCCAAAATCGATCATTGAACAATTCAAAGTTGCCTCAAAGTCTTCGTAGGCTTCAATATTTAGGGTTTGTAGTGTTCCATTCACAGAAGAACTTTGATCTTCAATGAGCAAACCAGTTGAAGCAACAGCTAAAAAACCAACAATCAAAAACACCACTGCATAGC
>JAENXI010000080.1 GCA_016649625.1 Candidatus Bathyarchaeota archaeon | reverse complement strand
TCCTGGAGCAGGCACCATCGTATTCCATAATATTTCTCCAGTCTCTTTGTCAAGCGCAAAAACAGTTGTTTTTGTGGTTACAAAGACTTTACCATTAAAGGCTACGACATAGCTTTGAATACCAGTTATATTGGTCTTCCATAAAATATCTGGTGCTTCTGGAGCAGGTCCAGACGAGAAACGAGTAAAAGATGAATCCCCCTGAAATTGAGGCCACTCATATTGGAGTAAATTTTGTTTGTCTTCAGCCTCATAGCTTAAAGAAGGACTTGAGGTAGTATCATAGAAGTCAGTAATAAAAAGAGAAAGCACTAGCAATATAGTCAATGCGATTATAACCAAAAGAAGTTTAGGAATTTTCATTTTTTTGCCTCCGGATTGATAATCGATGACATCAATTCTTGGATATTCAGATAAAAAAGATTCAATGCTACTATAAACTTTGTGGAGAGTTCTAGAATTTAGAACAATTTTTGCTAGTCCAGTAAATCATTGATTAAAGTGAGAAAGCGCATAATCCTTTTTAAGATGCGAGAAATTTAAGGTATCAAAAGAATTCACAAAGACAAAAAAAGGTGTTTTTGTTTGACAAAAAAAGGTCCCCTATTAATGACTTCTTGGAGGTCAACTGGCGCTTGTAATGCTCGATGCAAATATTGCAATGTTGATGCAACAGGTACATGCGCTCCCCATGAGTTGACAACAGAAGAAGCTAAACGTTTAGTTGATGAAATTCACAGTTTTGGCGTAAAATGGTTTGGAATTAAGGGTGGAGAGCCTTTAATGAGAGAAGATATTTTTGAGATTGTTGGTTACGCCAAAAGTCTTGGTCTTAATGTTTGTTTATTAACTAATGGTTGTTTTGTCGATGGAGAAATTTATGACAAACTTGTTGAAAATCAAGTTTGGACTTCAGTCAGTATTGATGGTCCTGAAAAGATAAATGATCAACTAAGAGGTAAAGGCTCTTACAAAAAAGCTTTGAAGGCTATTCAAAAATTATCAGAAGGCAAGATTCTAAATGGGTTAGCAACTGCAATTACAAAAATTAATTATAAACATTTAGATCACGTCGCAGAATTGGCAGAGAAATATAACGCTAATTTTGTTTGGTTTAATCATTTGGTTCCTAGTGGAAGAGCAAAAAAAACAATGGAGTTAACTCCAACTCCAGAACAATATGAGTGGGTTTTAAATCGGATTTGGGATTTGACCTTAAAATATGAAGGTAAATTTGAGATTCATGTTCATTGTCCTCATTATGCACGAGTTGTAAAGCAGCGAAATCCAGAAAATTTTGATGAATGGTACAAACATAAATTTCATGGTAAATGCACCTATTTTGCATTTGGGGGATACATAAGTGTAACTGAGAACGGAGATTTGATACCATGTTTCTATACAGATTTAACACCTGATGAACCTATGATGTTAGGAAACATAAGGAAGAAAACTCTAAGAAAAGCGTGGGAAGAAGTAAAAGAATCTGAATATTATTCAAGTTTTAGAGATCGGTCTCTATTAAAAGGTAAATGTGGAGTCTGTGAATATCAAGAGATTTGTGGTGGGTGTAGAAACAGATCGTATGCATATACTGGTGATATTTATGAATCTGATCCCGCATGTGCTTACATTCCAAAAAAACTTGGTGAGAAGTAATTAAGTTAGTTCGACTTAAAATGGAATTGTGAAAAACTAAATGATATCTAACATACTTCCATTATAATTTTGAAGAAATTGCTTTAAAATAGATTATCATCAGGTTCGCTCAATACTTATTAATAAGAAATATACTAAAAAATACAAAATAATACTTACAATTCAACCATTCTCTCTATTCAAGATAATTGGTCTGTTAGAAAATGGGGTATAAAAATGGAAAAGTTTGATAAAAAAAAGATTGCGCTAGTTAATCCTCCTCTTTTAGAGGACAATTCGCATCATCCTCTTTTTCCGCCATTGGGGTTGACATATCTGGCAGCTGTACTAGAACAAGATGAACATGAAATAATTATAGCAGATTGTCCGATTAGTAACCTGGATCATAAGAAGTTGTCTGCTGAATTATCTTCGTTTCAACCAAATATTATTGGCATAACTTCTATGACGCCTACAATAAAATCAGCGCTTCTATCAGCTCGAAAAGCAAAGGAAGTTTGTCCTGATGCAACAGTTATCTTTGGAGGACCACACGTAACTTTTATGGATCAACAAATTCTTGGAAAAGAAAGAGCAGTAGACATAGTTGTAAGAGGAGAAGGCGAATTAACTCTTAAAGAGCTAGCACAAAATGAAATGATCTCTAAAAATCTCCAAAAAATTAAAGGAATAACGTTTAGAAAAAACGATCAAATTATATCAACACCGGAAAGACCATATATTCAAGATCTTGACGAATTACCTCGTCCAGCTTACAAGTATGTTCCAATGGATAAATATAGGATTCATGGAAAAATCCATTTGCCAATAATGACTAGCAGAGGATGTCCATTCCAATGTTCGTTCTGTGTTGCTTCTGAGATATTTGGCGCAAAATTCAGAGCTAGAAGTAGCGATAGTGTAGTCAATGAATTAGAGTGGCTAAAAAATGAGTACGGAGCTAACGCTATATCTTTCCAAGATGATACTTTAACTTTTGATCGTAAGAGAATACTTGATATTTGCACCAAGATAGAAGAAAGAAAAATTAATCTTCCGTGGGGATGCCAAACTCGAGTAGATCAGGTTACAAAAGAAGTTTTATCTAAAATGAAAAAGGCAAAGTGTAATCTTATTTCCTTTGGTATCGAGTCAGGCTGTCAAAAGATCTTAGAAGCAGTTAAGAAAAAAATTACAATTCCACAGGCTCAAAAAGCCATTAAATGGGCAAAAGATGAAGGGTTATTTGTAGCGGTGTCCACAATTATGGGATATCCGGGGGAAACAAGAGAAATGATGCATCAAACCCTTGATTTAATCAGGAGAATTGAACCGGATGATGCATGGTTATGTATAGCAACACCTTATCCAGGTACTGATCTTCGCAGACTGGTAGAAAAAAATGGTTGGAAAATGTCCGATAATTGGACTGAATATGATACGATGCATCCTGTCTTTGAAAATCCAAATTTGCCTTCTGAAGAACTTGCAAAAATGCGGAAAACGTTTTATAATAATCTGTATTCTCCAAAATATGTTCTCCGTCAAATAATAAAGGGATATGTAAAAGGAAATTACTATAATCAATTAATGGCTAAAACATCAGCAGGATATTTACTCTGGCGAATTAGATCAAGATTTAGGTAAATTTCATATTTTTTCATTGGGTATACTTTTGTTATAAAAATAAGAGTATATATCGTTCTTTAGATCTTTTGTCTGGAGATTGTATATTATCAGCTCAATGAGGGGGTTGGTTATACTCTAATGTTCTCATCGGAAACTTTATTATGTTATCTGGCATTTTTCAAAATCGAACTCTGAGGATTTCAAATATGAAGAAATCTAATAGCGATGAAAAAGATTCTAAAATCTATGATTCTAGAGAAAATTGGCCACCGTATACTTATAGAGATTATCCAGCCATTAAACCAGAAACATATGATGCTTTTATGGAGTTTCTTTCAACAGAGAATAAATCTGATAGAGTTTTAGAACTACAACCTTGGATATCTCTTTGTGCTTCAAGATGCACTTTTTGTTATTATCCTACGTCTGCATTTAATCCTGATATCATCGACCCATACCTTAATGCATTAAAAAAAGAGCTTGAGATGTATGCTGAAACTAATTATATAAAAACCAGCAAGTTCGATGAGATTGTACTTGGAGGAGGAACTCCAAGCGTTCTTAGTGCAGATCAAATGATTGATTTAATTTCATTTTGTGAAAAAAGATTTAACACAACAGAGGAGTACTTCATTAAAGTTACTTGTTCTTCAAAAACGCTCGAAACAAAAAAACTTGAAAAACTAGCTGAGTACGGAGTTTATCAAGTGGATATGGGAGCACAAACTTTTGATGATAAACTTCGAAAACAATTATGCCTACCTGATTCTGCACAAAATGTTGAACGTACAGTAAAAGCCGCAAGAAAACTTGGAATGTGTGTCTGTATAGATTTGATGTATAATATTCCAGGTCAAACAATGGATAGTTGGATTGATACCCTCAAAAAAGCTGTTGAATTAGATGCTGAAATTGATTGTTATTCGTTAAATGTATATCCAGATACAGTCCTTGGAAAACAACTAAAGTCTGGAACTATGCCTCCACAAGGAGATTCTGAATATGAAAAGCAAATGTATCTAAAAGCGTATGAATTGCTAACCTATTCAGGGTATAAAGCAATTGGACATGATCGTTTCTCCCGGGTTGAGTGGCATTTCAAAGAAAACTGTCTAAACGGATGGCCTTGGGCTGGAATATTAACTACCGGTTTTGGTTGTATAATGGGTTATTTACAAAAATTTTCTTACACGAACGTTGAAGATGTAAATGAGTATATCGACATAATTAATTCTGGTAAATTACCGATTAATAGACTTTCAGAATCTACTCCAGAAGACATGATGCGTAGAACAATGACGCGTCTATATTTGCGATTGCCAGTTGATAAAATAGAGTTTTTCGAAAAATTTGGTAAATATCCAGAAGATGTTTTTTCAAGAGAACTTGAGAATCTTAAAGATAAAAATTTAATCGAGATTGATGAAAAAGAAATTCGAATAACCAAACTTGGAGATCTGTGGAAAGGAAATATTGCCTGGGAATTTGCCCCTAAATCAACTAAATAAACTTTTTTTATATTTCGTTAGCATAAGAACTGTTATAGGTGTAAAGCTAAAAATATATAACTCTTTTTTAAAAAAATAAAAAAAGATTGGGGGGTGCTACGAATAGCTACCTGGTAGTAATCCATACCACATCATTACTTTAGAAATTATTGGCGCTAATACTCCAAGAAGAACATTAGGCAACATAACTAAGTAAAATGCATAGAATGGATCAGCTTGAGACATCCACGCTCCGAAAGCAATTGTCATGTTAAGAATGAACTGCAGCACTCCAATGGTTATTCCAGCTGTTAAACCTGCACCCAACAT
>JAENXI010000007.1 GCA_016649625.1 Candidatus Bathyarchaeota archaeon | reverse complement strand
TTCTGATACTATAGTCTCTATCAGCTAACGAGTCAACATAGCGCTGCAAAAGCCTTGAAGCAGAATCTTTATCCAACTCTATAAGTTCATCTGGATTTTTCTTTGCATAATCACAAAAAGCCATGAGATTATCGCAGATCTGGTCTTTTGTTCTCTCACTTCCAAGACGACGTTTATAGTGACCTAAAAAATTGCTAACGCTCTCGTATTGACTGCCCCAGTTGGAAACTTTGAGAAAAGACTCCCATTTCCTCATAATTCTCTCGAGTACCCAAAGCGTAAACCAATATTTAAGAGTATAGTACCCCTTTAAACGCTACTATACCAGACTAGGAGACCCCGGCTTAGTATTAAATCATAATTAGTGGTTTTTATTATAGTTTTTTCATATGGATAAGCGTTTTACATTGTTATAGGTACTATTTGATTTCTCCTTTTAATATTCGATAACCAGATCCTCTAGAAAGAATAGAACAATTTCCAAAGGCTTCATTAAAAATTCTAGGTAGTGTTTTTCCACTAATCTTAGACCTAATAACCATCTGAAAGGATCCTCCAGTTGCTAATACTTCTGGGGCTCCAAGTATCATTTTTTTTACGAGGTCCATTCCTGCACTAACTGGAGGATTTAATAGAATACAATTAAAGATTAAGTCCTCCACAGGTTCATATAAGTACCCCAATCTAACTTTTGCATTAAATGCTCTATTTTTTTTGAGGTTAGTTCTTGCCAAAGCTACAGCACGAACATTAACATCGGTCATAATTATTTGTAATTTTGGATTAGTTGAAGCGGCTACTATCCCAACAGCACCATATCCACATCCTAAATCTAAAATCAAACCTTCTGCAGGTAGAATCATTTTTTCAATCAGCAATCTGGTTCCCAAATCAATTCGTTTTTTAGAAAACACGCTCGAACTAGTAGAAAATTTGAAATCACGTCCTCGTAAGATAGCAGAGAACAAAGAAAATGTAAATCTTGATTTTGGATCTGATGAGAAGTAGTGTTCGGTAGATTGTTCGGTACTTCTCATTTTGAAGTACCGCTTCTCCAAACTCTAGGGTATAAACCCCTTGGCATCAGAACTCTATTTAGAGTCGCTACTGAACCATGATCCATATCTAGGATGTTTTCTGTTGAATGAAGAGATTTTGCCAATGCAATTGCCTCTCCTTTCAAAGAGAAAATTGCTAAAAGACTGTCTTTTTCAATACCCGAATCAAGAGATAATACACCTGGAGCAGTTAAGTAAGCACCATGACATAAAGCATCAACCGCCGAATCTCTAACCACTATTTTGGGAGTTAAATCTAAAGCACTTTCCATTGGTTGAATAAAACGTTGTAAGATCTTGACATCCTTTTGTTCTACCCATTCTGCAAACCAATAGGCTACTTTATGCAGAGTAACAAAACTACTTTGATTTTCACTAAAGGGTCCTGCTCGAGTCCTACGTAATTCTTGCATATGAGCTCCGCATCCTAAAATTTCTCCAATATCATAACAAAGTTTACGAATGTAGGTGCCAGCTTCACATGCGGTTCTAAAAAGAACATTTCTACCATCTTTTTCAATGAAATCAAGATAGTAAATTCGACGAGTTCGCAACTGTCGTTTAACTGCAGACCTTAGAGGTGGTTTTTGATATATCTGATCTTCAAACTCCACCATAAGATCTTTGATGTTTTCTTCGTTGGCTTCACCATGAAGTTTCATAATGCAAACGTATTCTTTTCCACTCTTCAATAGAGCCTGAACAACCTTTGTAGAGTCCCCTAATGTAATCGGCAATACTCCAGTCACTTTGGGATTTCTCTGGCTTAATTGCGTTAAGCCTCTAGAGTCCCACCATGACCAATAGTTTTCAGCTGCATGATTCTTTTTACCCAGGCTGCAACTTCGTGGCTAGTAGGGCCAGCAGTTTTATCAAGATTTATTGTTCCATAGCGTAAATATTGATCTGATGGCCTCTCGGAGGGTTTATGACCATATGAAGGATCAGTTTCACCCTCTGCTTTTATTAGACGTTCTCGATTGATAGCCCAGGGAGGATTAGTTCTTACTATATGAATTTACTCTCCTTGAAGTATAGAAAAAGAGATTGAGGTATTAAGAGTTTAGATTAAGTTAGTGTTGACAAACTGCTGGTTGGGTCATTTCCTCTAACTTACCCGTAGTTTCCAAGATTTGGGTAACTTCATCGTCTGAAGAGCCACGTTTAATGTCAATCTTATCTTTTAGTGGTGCAATATGATTTATGCATGCACGTCTCCGTTTTACTCCTGTTACTTTTTTTGGTCCTGTAATCAATACATAGCCCTTGTCAACTACTTCAACTATTACACATTTTTTTCCAGTCTCTCGTCCAGCTAGTTTTAAACAAATTCTCCCAACTTCTATCGCAGGCATTTACATAAGTCTCCTGTCAAAATCTAAGTTAAACAACAATATGCAAATATTTAAGCTTGATTTTTTTTATAAAATTGATTAATGTAGTTAAACAAATTTTTTAAGAAAAATTTAAGAAAATTCTCAGTATACTAGAAAAAATAAAGAAAAAGTTGATAGGAGAATAAAGGGATTAACTTAAAAATCTTCTAATAACCTCATAAAGTACACTAGTTCCGAAAACCAGATTTCTCACAGAAATATGTTCATCGATTCCATGTTCCCCTTTAACTATTCGATTGTATGGTTTTTCTGGAAGCCTTGGCTGAAAACCATAGCATACACTTCCAATTTTTCTGAATAATCTCGAGTCTGTTCCTCCAGTCATCAATAAAGGAGATACTAGACATCCGGGTTCAAAATCCTTCAGAACAGATTCTATGGTGTTATAGAATACAGTATCTGTGGGAGAAACTGAAGGTTCTTGAGTTTGCAGGATTTCAAGAGAGATATTTTCTGAGTCAATAGTTCTTAATAGCTCTTTTATCATTTCTAAGGTCCTATCTATACTCTGTCCTGGAAGAAGTCTACAATCAAAAGTTGTTACGCACTCTGATGGAAGAACATTTTCTTTCATTCCACCCTTAATTATCGTTGGGGTAATAGTCATTTTAACTCGAGGCCGTATTTCTTTTATGAGGTCAGGATAATCCTTGGCGAGTTCATCCAATACTATATCACTTTGCGTGGGATCTTTTAAAATTCTAGAAAATGCTCTTTCCAGTTTATCATCAGATCCGGCTAATTTAATCAAGAATTGACTTAAAGAATCACTTAACAAAACTTGATGATTATAATTTGAGAGTTTTTCAATAACTTTACTCATCAATAGTATTGCATTGCTTTCGTTATCAGGCATAGAGGCGTGTCCTGGAATACCTTTAGTTTTAACTTTAAACCAGATAATCCCTTTTTCAGCAGTTTGGATCATGTATAAAGTTCTGTTTTTAATTGGAATTCCAATTCCACCGCCTTCGTTAATAACGTAGTTGGCAAATATTTTTTCTCGATAATTCTCTAAAAGATAATGAATCCCTTTTACGCCGCCTTTTTCTTCGTCAGCTGTCGCAGCGAATATTAAATCCCCTTTTAATGATATCTTATTTCTTTTTAAAAGTGTAATAACCATTGTTTCGATGGCAGTCATGCTTTTCATATCCAAAGTACCACGTCCCCATACATTGCCATCCCTAACTAATCCTCCAAAAGGATCTACACTCCACTCGTCTTTGTTAGCAGCAACAACATCAAGATGAGATAACAATAGCAAACTGGGTTTTTCACCAGTTCCATTCAATCGAGTAATAATATTAGCTCTTCCAGCCTCTGATTCTATAATATCACAATCGAAACCTTCAATCGATAATTTTTGATCAAGATAATTGGCAGCTTTTATTTCATTTCCAGGCGGATTTGTCGTATCGATACGAATTAGATCACTAAGAAGCATAGTTATTTCATTTTCAATTTCTTTTGATACTCTTAAAGACAAAGAAGCATCCCTCATATTGAATTTATTAAATCAATGGCTAAAGATTATTTCGGTTTATGTTTATAGTATCAAATTAATAAAAATCAACAATACAAAAACCAAAATTTCAAGATGAAGTTTATATATGAAAGAATTTTTTGCATATGATCTTTAGGTTGAGCTTGAATGAAAGAATTAAAACAAATTGATTACAAGTTATTATTCGAGTTAATGAAGAACTCTCATCGAAGTGATAGACAACTAGCTAAAGCATTAGGTGTTTCTCAACCTACTGTAACTCGAAGAAGAGCTATTCTTGAAAAAGATTACATTGAAGGATATACTGTTATTCCCAAATTTGGAAAAATTGGATTTGAAATTGCGTCATTTACTTTTCTAAAAAGTAAGCTTAAACGAAAGAACGGGAATACCCAAGAAGAGTCCGTAGAAAAACTCAGATCGTGGTATAAAAATCAACCAAATGTTGTAATGGTTCAAGATGGAAGAGGTATGGGTTGGGATATTATTTGTATTTCATTTCATGAGAACTTTTCATCCTATGCTAACTTTAATAGAAAACAGGATTCAGAATTATCAGAACTAATAATTGAAAGTCAAACATTCCACGCAGATTTGAAACATGGGATTTCAATAAAACCCTTCCGCTTAGAATATTTATCAGAAAAACAAGAATAGGAACAGCTAAAAATATTACTTTCTGAAACTTAACATTTAAAATAATCAAATGTTTGCCAAAAAGATTAAAAAAAGACATGTTTTCTAGAGTCATTTCTTTAAAGGTCAAAATTGAATACAGAAAAGTATAGACATCCAGTTCTAAATCAAACTTTTTACCAAAAATATAACAAAAAAAGTTAAACCTTATTATCTTTGGCATAATATATTCTGAAATAATTGAATAGCTACCCTTGAGGAAAAAAAAATGATTGCTGAACAAACTATTATTTCACCCAAGATTACTGATTCTGAGCCGAACAAGATTGTTGGTTTAATTTCAGATACTCATGTACCCTCCAGGGCAAAACGTATTCCTAGGAAGGTTTTTAGAATCTTTGAAAAAGCCGATTTCATAATTCATGCTGGTGACCTAGTAGATTTATCAGTGATTGATGAACTAGAACAACTTGCTCCTGTCTTAGCAGTTCAGGGAAATATGGATCGACAAAAAGTTAGTGGTGCCCTACCTAAAATTAATTCTTTAAAAGTTTTTGATTGGAAGATAGGTGTAATGCACGATCCAAATCCTCCATTTGGAAAACGAAAAATTAGAGAAATTGCTAGTCAAAATGGATTTGACATCTTTGTTTATGGCCATACACATAATGCTAAAATAAAATGGGAAGGAAAAACATTATATGTCAATCCAGGTAGCCCTACTGATCCTGACAGACCATTCATAAACAAACCATCTGTGGGTTTGCTTAAACTAACAAACAAAACAATTAAACCCGAAATAATTTTTATATAAAAATTTTGTTTTTGCTTTTTCATATTTAAGAAAAAATTTTTGATCAATTGGGTAACTTTACTTTAATCTATCTCTCTAAAGAGTGGTATAGTTGGTACTAAGTTGGTTTTAAAAGCGAATTTTAACCAAAGATTATAAAAGTAAATCAGGAGGCAATATTTTGGAAAACTGTAAAAATCCTTGGAAAGATGGCTGCCAAAGTGAAAATATTAAGCTGTACATATTAGTTGAAGGAGAAAAATTGCCCATTTGTAAACATTGTTGGAGTGGGATAGCTGAGCAAAAAAAAGAGTGGGGAAATTGAATTTTGGAAAATTTTAGTTTAAATAGCGCAAAATCTTTTCTCGGAAAAAACGTGAACTTACATCTAAAAGATGGAGCAGTGATAGTGAATGTTCAACTGATTAAAATTAAAAAAAGTGAGTATGGAAAAAGAAAGTTAGTAGAGTACGCAGCTTATGGCAATATAAAATTAAACTTAATTCCATTAAGAAATATTGCTTGGGCAGAATTACTAAATTTGAATCTTATTCAAGCAGCAGGATAAAAGAAAACACAGTTAATAGCAAAAGCTGAATATATCTCAGAAACATAATTTCTTTTATGGAATGTTTGGAATGCGGAAGTTGTTGTCTAGAAACTGAAATGCTACTTTCCAAAAAAGATATTGATAGATTGAAAAAAAAAGGGTTTATAACACAATATTTTTCTCGACAGGATAAGGAAGGATACATTGTTCTCAAAAACCAGCAAGGACATTGTATTTTTTTTGATGTTGAACAAAAAAAATGTGAGATTTATGAAGATAGACCAGTTGGTTGTCGACTATATCCTATAATATTTGATGAAACGAAAGGAATTATTGCAGATAAAATATGTCCAGCAAATAAGAATTGGACTGAGAATAGAAAGAAAATCAAAGGAAAAAAAGTAATTAAATTACTTAAAAAAATTGATTCTGAAGCAAAACAAAGATGTTCTTCCTAACCTTTTCCAACAGTTTTAAATAATTCTTACTTAACCCTTTCAAGGGTGAAGCATAATGGCAAGTACAGTCATTGTAGGTGCCTTCTGGGGAGATGAAGGTAAAGGAAAAATAATTTCTTATTTAGCTCTTAAGGATAACCTCGATTTTTGTGTGAGAACTGGATCTGTGAACGCAGCTCACACAGTTTGGATGGAAGGAAAACGCTATGCGTTGCATATGGTTCCAGCAGCTTTTATAAATAAAAAAACTAGATTATTAATTGCTCCAGGAGCTAATGTTCACATTGCAAAATTTTTTGAGGAAGTTGAACTAACAAAGGTCAATGATCGTATTGGTATTGATAAATTTTCGTCGATAATCGAGGAAAAACATTCTTTGCAAGATAGAACTAGTGCTCATCTTAAAGGTCTTGGCACTACGGGTTGGGGAGTTGGACCTGCACTTGAAGAGAGGGCTAGAAGAACTGCTAAACTCGCAAAAGATATTCCAGAATTAAAACAGTATGTTGCTGATGTCACAAAAGAAGTTAATGATGGTATAGATGCCGGGAAAAATGTTTTGTTAGAGGGAACTCAGGGTTTCATGCTTTCTCTGTTTCACGGTACTTACCCGTTTGTAACTGGGAGAGATACTGGAGCTTCTGCTATTTGTTCAGAAGCAGGAGTTGGACCTACAAGAATTGATGATGTAATAATTGTTTTCAAAGCATTTATTACTAGAGTTGGGACTGGTCCTTTACCAGGTGAAATGTCTAAAGAAGAAGCTCGCAAAAAAGGGTGGTTTGAAACTGCTGCTGGAACAGGACGTGACCGACGATCAGCACCTTTTGATTTTGATTTGGCTCGAAAAAATGCACGAATAAATGGTGCAACTCAAGCAGCACTTACAAAACTTGATTGTATTTTTCCAGAATGTCGAAGTGTTAAAAACTTTGATGAACTCCCTAAGAAAGCTATTCAGTTTGTAAAAGAAGTCGAAGAGAAGTCCAAGGTATCAGTAACCTTAATTGGAACAGGTCCAGATGCGTTGGATATTATTGATAGAAGGAAATAGGAAACTTTTTCTTTCTTAAGGGGGTACCTCTCTATTCTAGAGGAACCCAAATGAATAGATCGGATAATTTTAACAAAGCTTCAACAAGTTTTTTCATTCTACTTTTTATTGCAGGGTTGTTGGTTGGTGGGTTATTGAGTATTTACATTACCCTTCAAGAAATTACTGAATTAAATGATAAAGTAGATTTTTTGGAAGATCAGATTGTTGATCAAAATGGAGTTCAAAACGTTACCTATCAAGATATAACAATTTATCAGAATGCCTCCGCTCTAGTAGAATTATATGAAAATGTGAAAGAGTCAATAGTTCTGGTTCAAGGGATAACAAGCGAGGGAGGAGTTCAAGGGTCAGGCTTTGTGTATACCTACTTAAATAGAAATGTGGTAATAACGAATTATCATGTTGTACACGATACATCAAGTTTAAGTGTCACATTTTCAAACGGAAATGGTTATGAAGCTACAGTTTTAGGAATTGATCCATATGTGGACTTAGCTGTTCTTTCAGTTGATGCTTTAAGTGTTGAGTTTAAGCCTATTGAGATTGTAAGTTCATCATCATTGAGAGTGGGGGAGATGGCTATTGCTATTGGGAATCCATACGGATTGGTAGGCTCACTCACAACAGGTGTAGTAAGTGCTTTGGGAAGAACTCTCACTGAAGAATATGCTGGGGGTTATTCAATTCCAAATATTATACAAACTAGTACACCAATAAATCCTGGAAATTCAGGCGGACCGCTTTTGAATGCAGTAGGAAAAGTAATTGGAATAACAACTGCGATAGCAGAAGAATCACAAGGATTAGGATTTGCAATTCCATCAAACACTATGCTAAGAGAAATTCCAGCTTTAATTACTACTGGAGCTTATGATGGACATTCTTATTTGGGAGTATCAGGTCAAGATATGAGCTATAACCTAGCTCAAGATATAGGCTCAAGTATAACATTTGGTTGGAAAATACAATCGGTGACATCTGGAGGTCCATCTGAAGGAATTTTAAGTATTGGTGATATAATTACTGAATTAAATGGAACAAAAATAAGAAACAATGATGAACTAGCGAGTTACCTATCGGATAAGACGCTACCTGCAGAGACATTACTAATAACAGCAGTAAGAGAAAGTTCTACAATAGAATTGACAATTGTATTGGGAACAAGACCAGCTCCACCCATTTAATCCCATTTTCCAAGAGCAATAAAAGGCTGAGGTTAGAATTAAAAAATAAAGAGAATAAAAATGACAGATATTTGGGCTAAACCACATCATGTTATAATAGAAGTGGAAAACAGACAATGTCGAATAATAAAAAATGTGCTAAAGTGGGTCTAAAACATTTGAAAGTATCGGACATTAGAGCATCAAATACTGGCTCAATTAAACACTTAATAGAATTAAGCTCTGATTAAGTAAAAAAAATTCCAGAAACGAAAAAGTTGTCGCTCCAAAAGTCAAAATGAAGGGAACAAACGTTGTGGTTTGAAAGCAAAGGTTGTGAAGTATGTGAAACAATTCTTTCTCGCGACGCATTTTTAATTTCTGGAAAAAGTATAGAGAATCATACAATTATGTACAGTCTTATAGTACCTACTTTTGAATCTTATAGAAAAATAATAACTGCAATGGAAAAAACAGGTCATAAAGTAAAAATATTAAAAAAAGGTAACTTTGAACCAAAAACAGGAATACTAACTGAAAAACAGGAGAAAATTTTTTGGTTATTATTAAAAGGGGGATTTTTTGATTATCCACGCAAAGTTGAACTTAAAGAACTCTCAACTAAAATCGGGATAAATCCATCATCACTCTTAGAGATGAATAGAAGAGGTACCAGAAGATTAGTAGAACATTATTTTGAAGAAAACCCATCTCAAAAATAGCTTAATGACTTTTATGTTTTTAATAATGAAAAAATTTTAGGAAAAAATAAAATTTACCCCTTATAATTTCGGGATAAAGACTATCTGTTAGGAAGAGATAGAGTAATATGTGTTTTTAAAAATGAGCTATAATCAAATGTTTTGTTATCAATGTGAACAAACAGCTAAAGGAAAAGGTTGTACATCTATAGGTGTTTGTGGAAAAACCCCAGAAGTGGCTACATTGCAAGATCTATTGATATACTTGTTAAGAGGAGTTTCACAATTATCAATTGAAGCAAAAAAAATCGGATTTGTAAATGAGAAAACAGACGTATTTGTTTGTGAAGCATTGTTTACTACGTTAACCAATACAAACTTTGATCCGGAAAGCATCGTAGAGTACATAAAGAAATCTTCTGAGATAAAAGACCAGTTAACTAACAAATTAAAGGAATCAGATCAAAAAATTGATCCTAAGAATCAATCTATTAACTTTGAACTGGAACAAACCAAAGAAGGTTTAATTAAACAAGGCAAATTAGTTGGAATTAATTCAGACTCAACTGTTGATCCTGATCTCCATTCCCTTCAAGGGGTACTCACATACGGATTAAAAGGTGTGGCAGCTTACGCTTTTCACGCATATGGTCTTGGGAAGAAAGATAACAAGGTTTTTGATTTTATTTATCAGGGTCTAGCAGCTCCCCTAAACAGTTCATTAACTGTAAATGATTACATTGGCCTAGTAATGAAGTGTGGTGAGATCAACATAAGAGCTATGGAGCTTCTAGATGCTGGAAATACTGAAACCTATGGTCACCCGATCCCAACTGAGGTCCCTCTTGGAGCAAAAAAAGGAAAAGCGATATTGGTATCAGGCCATAATCTTCCTGACTTAGATGAGATACTAAAACTAAGCGAAGGAAAGGGAATTAACATTTACTCACATGGAGAAATGTTACCAACTCATGCTTATCCTGGATTAAAAAAATATCCACATTTCTATGGTCATTATGGTACAGCGTGGCAAAATCAACGAAAAGAATTTAAGGAATTTCCTGGAGCGATACTGATGACTACTAATTGTATTCAAAAACCTGTAGAAAACTATAAAAATAATATTTTTAGCACTGGCCCGGTTTCATGGCCAGGTGTACCTCATGTTTCAAAAGATGATTTTTCGGCTGTAATAAACAGAGCTTTAGAGCTTCCTGGTTTCCTATCAGACACTAAAGGAAAAAATGTAACAGTTGGATTTGGTAGAAATGCAATTCTAGGATTGGCTGGAAAAGTGATAGAAGCTGTCAAGAGTGGAAAAATAAAGAAGTTCTTATTAGTTGGTGGATGTGATGGAGCAAAACCTGGAAGGAGTTATTATACCGATTTTGTCGAAAAAGCGCCAAATAACACAATAATATTAACGCTTGCATGTGGCAAATACAGGTTCTTTGATAAAGATCTTGGAACTATTGAAGATATTCCTAGATTGTTAGATATTGGCCAATGTAATGATGCCTATTCTGCGGTTAAAATCGCCCAAGCATTAGCTGAAGCTTTTAATGTTGACATTAATGATTTGCCTCTATCTATGGTGCTTTCATGGTACGAACAAAAAGCTGTTGCTATCTTATTATCGCTGCTGCATTTGGGTATAAAGAATATAAGGTTAGGGCCAAGTTTACCGGCTTTCATAACTCCAAATATACTAAAGGTGTTAGTTGAAAAATTCAACATAATGCCAATTACCACTGCTGAAGAAGATCTAAAAGCTATAATGAGCGCTTAAATCACAGAAGTGGAAAAAAGCTTTGGATAAATAGTAAAATATTTTTCTCCCTTTCTTATTTGTAGTAAACTGGCCATTACTATTTACCATTAATTTTTTTGGCCCGATTTTTATTCTCCTGATAGGTATAAAGAGTAGATAAACAATAATAAAATTTAGGATTACCTAAATCTTTATTAAGACATCGATCATATTTAGGTAAACCTAAAACTTGTGATGAGTTATGACTCGAAGCATGGAAGATTATCTGAAAGCAGTACATAAAATCTCACGAGAAGAAGAAGTGGCAAGTACTACAAAAATATCAAAAGCGTTACGAGTTGCTCCAGCAAGTGTTACTGAAATGCTAAAAAAACTTGCTGAAAAGGATTATGTAAAGTACTCACCATATCATGGAACAACCTTAACAAAAAAAGGTCTGAAAATCGCTGAAAAAACTGCGCGAAAACACAGACTACTGGAAAGGTTCTTACATGACGTTTTAAAGATTGATAAAATCAAAGTTCACGAACAGGCATGCGAAATGGAACATACATTGTCAGATGATGCTGAAGAGTCATTATGTAGATTTTTAAAACATCCAGACAGCTGTCCTGACGATGGAAAAATAATTCCACCATGTGACCTCAAAATAAGCAGCTGTGCAGAATGCGTACAATTGCATAAAAGAGGACTAGAAGAAGTAGGAAAACACAAACAAAACTTAATTTCAATAAATAAACTAAAAGATGGTCAATTCGGGAAAATTTCTTTCATTAGAGGGGGCCACAAAGTGCTTCAAAGACTCCTAGATATGGGATTAACTCCAGGTACAAGAATAAGCGTGCTAAGAGTTGCACCATTAGGTGGTCCTGTCGTATTAGCAGTTAGAAGTTCAAAATTGGCGATTGGTAAAGGTATCGCAAAAAAAGTCTTTGTTGAAATAGAAGAATAGTAGGTTATTTTTATGTCATGTCATTCTGAATCAATTGAAAAATCAAATAATAGAAAAAATGGTGAAAAACTTACTATAGCATTAGCTGGAAATGCTAATGTCGGAAAGAGTGTAATATTTAATCAACTCACTGGATCAAACCAAATTATTGGTAACTGGCCTGGAAAGACTGTAGATCGGGCAGAAGGAAGTTTATGTTTTGAAAATTACGAGATTTCAGTGATTGATTTGCCGGGAATATATTCATTCTCCACTTTTTCTCTTGAAGAAGTAGTATCAAGAGAATATATAGCTAAAGAAAAACCTGATGTTGTTATCAATGTACTTGACGCATCAGTTCTCGAGAGAAACTTGTTCTTTACATTACAACTAATTGAAATGAATGCCCCTTTGGTTCTCTGTCTCAACCAGATTGACATCGCTAAGAAAAAAGGAATGATAATCGATAAACAAAAACTTGAAAAAGCACTTGGGGTCCCCGTAGTATTAACCATAGCCACTAGAGGTGAAGGTCTCTATGAACTAATTGAAAGTGCGGTAAAGGTTGCAACTGAAAACACTAAAAGAAAAAAAATCAATTATCATAATGATTTAGAAACTAGAATAGAAAAGCTTACTCAATTGATTGAAACTGAAAAAATTGATCTTGAGTATCCCTCCAGATGGATTGCAATAAAACTCCTGGAAGGTGATACAGAAATCGTTAAATTAGTCAAATCAAAATCAGCAAAAATTGTCGATATTTCTTATATTCTATCTCAAGAGCTATCCACTATACATGATGAACCATGTTTCTCAATAGTTGCTTCAGAACGTTACGCTTATGCAAGTATGATTACCAGTTCAGCTATGAAACAAAATGAAGTGAAAAATACTTTTTCAGAAAAATTAGACTGGGTAACTACCCATAAGGTATTCGGATATTTCATAGCTATCGGAGTAATAACTGGTTTGCTTCTTTGGACTTTTATTGTTGGTGATTTTCTTTCGGGTTTGATTTCTGAAGGTCTTAGCTTTATTGAACCATTAGATCCTCAAGTTAGTGGACCTATTGTAAGTGTAATATGGAATGGAGTTTTCAATGGTTTTGTTGCTGGAGTTACATTGGTAATTCCATTTGTGATTCCATTTTATTTTTTGCTTGCAATGATTGAAGATTCAGGAATACTTACTAGAGTTGCATTTATGATGGACAGTGTTATGCATAAGATTGGATTGCATGGAAAAGCGCTTATTCCTTTAATATTAGGTTATGGATGCAGTGTGCCGGCCATACACTCGTGTAAAATAATGGAGTCAAGAAGAGAGCGATTGTTAGCCGCTTTCGCGATAACATTTGTGCCCTGTGCAGCAAGAACATTGGTAATTTTGGGTCTTGTTGGAGTTTTTCTTGGACCAATTTGGGCTCTTACGTTGTATGCAGTTGACTTGATACTAATCTTTTTGTTAGGGAGAATCGCAATGAAGGTTGTACCAGGAAAATCTACAGGTTTAATAATGGAAATGCATAGTTTCAAAGTTCCATCGTTATCTGTTGTCAGTAAACAAACGTGGACAAGAACAAAATCGATTATTTTTATGGTTTTTCCAATTTACATAATTGGAAGTGCGATAGTACAAGCTCTCTATGCGCTTGATTTACTTACACCCATTAGTAATGCGATGTCTCCTTTAACAGTTACATGGCTTGGACTCCCAGCAATCACTGGTATACTTCTCATACTGGGTGTGGTAAGGAAAGAGTTTATCCTTCTTGGAGCAGTAGCGGTTTTTGGAACTACAAATCTGTTAGGACCATTCAGCCCTGTTCAGCTGATTACACTTGCGTTAGTCGCAATGCTTTACATTCCATGTTTATCAACAATAATTATTTTAATAAAAGAATTTGGCTGGAAAGCTGCTACATCAATTTCTATAGCTAACATAATTTCTGCTATAATCATCGGGGGTTTAGCCTACAGACTTCTTGAAATAATACTTTAATAGCTAAATAATGCAAGTATAACTTAATTCTCTAATAATAATTTTATAAAAATTAAAAAAAGGGTTCCAATTTTTTTGTAATCACACTTTTTTCTCAATGATCAAAAAAACTATTATGTTCTAAAAGAAACCTGCACATATTGCTGGCATATACCAATATATCGCAATTTTAAAAGAATAATCATCTCAGTTGATGGCTGTTAAAAAGATCATGTTTCTACTTGCTTTTAATTGGGACGTGCGCTGGATCCTAATTTTGAATTAGGCCGACTCATTTGACTATGAGTTGCAGGACACTGAATTCTCGCCGTTTTTCCATCCTTTGAAACCCAAACAACTCGATCAATCCTACTACATTTTGGATATTTTAGTTGGTCACTGATAGTTACTATTTTCGTGTTCCCCTTTTGTATTGTCAAGTTAGTTTTTCCGTTCTTGGTTTGCTTGTTGATTACCATAATCATGAATAAATGATTTCTACCCGTGGGTTTTTTACCACCACTAAACTCTAAACCGCGAAGCAATTCTTCTATATTAGTTGAATTTGAAAAGAATTCGATTTAGCTAGGGTCACCCAGAGGATAAAAAAAACTCTTCCAATCGGGGTTCTCTGGGGCTCTTAAGAACGTATGGGTGACTAAAGATTGAGATATCACAAAAAAAGATTGCATTTCAGAATTAAACAAAAAATCAATTCAACCTTAATCCATTTTTGTATATAAAACAAATAAATCAACCGAAAAAATGGTTACAAAAAAAAAGAGAAGAAAAAAGATGACACACAAAACGCTAACCCAAACTAAAACCGTCTAGGTGGACGTTTCTTCGCGTAACACTCACGACAATACACAGGCCTAGTCCCATCAGGCTTAAAAGGAACCTGACACTCTTGCTTACATTCAGCGCAAACAGCCGTGTGCATCTCTTTATTATTATACATTCGATTTATCAACTCCTATAAATTAATTCGCGTGCAAAAATCACTTCTCACACAACAAAACCTAAGGCCACAAAGAACCTTATAAACCACATGCATAAAACAACAAAAAACAATATTAAAAATAAAGAAGAAAATAATCACTAAACATCTGAAGATCTTTTTTTCATAATTCGGAGTCTCAAAAACAGAAAATAGCAAAATTTTCTAGCAAATTTAGTGGGTATAACCATGACACCATACCCTGAAA
>JAENXI010000079.1 GCA_016649625.1 Candidatus Bathyarchaeota archaeon | reverse complement strand
CTTCTTAGGCAATTAATTCGTGACAATCCTGTTTTTGTTAGTGGGCAGCAAATAGTGCCTGAAGAAATTGAGTGTTCTGTAATCAGAATTAACGAAAAACTGAATAAAATGCAAGCAATTTTGAACACGGTTACTTTAGGTGTTCTTTCTCAAGAAGAAACTGACATTAATCGGCTTTTATCAAGTGAGGGTCCACTTGTACACATTATTAAATCACCTTTAAATGACTTGGATTATAGACTTGAGGTGAAATGTGATAACTGTGTTTTTGATACACATTGTTTGCCTGAAAGCTCCTTACATAGAAGATTGGAACTCCTAAATGTTGAACCATCTGATATTCGGGTTTTAAGAGAAAATGGAGTTCAAACAATTGATGCTCTAGCCGAGTTAGAACTTCAAAGTCTCCAAGCCAGAAATATTCAAGTTAATCCATCATTTTCGAAAAATTTGGGAATTCTTATAACAAAAGCCAAATCCCGTAGAAGTACACTTCCTCAAGGTTCTGCTAAACCCATCGGGTATCAAGTTGAACAATTGCCTTACAAAGGATATGGGCAACTTCCCGCTCATATAATAAATGATGAACCATTAATTCGAATATTCTTAGCCTTAGATTATGATTATGTAGAAGATAGGATAGTTTCCCTGTCAGCTCATGTTACATCTAGCATAAATGAAATAAAAACAGTAGCTTCTCGAAGAGCTGATAAATCATGGTATTTTGATCCTACTGTCTATGAAGCAGATAAAAATGGTAATTCTGCTCCTTTAGTTGATAAACCAGTTATACATTTTATCAAAGAAGAATGGACAGGAAACTACACAGTTGATTCAAAAAGCGAGCGCCAATTAATACTAAACTTTTTTCATGAACTTGTTGATAGAATCGCAGAAGTGGCAAATGGACGCGATAGTGCACCTATTCATTTTTATGTTTGGTCTCGTGAAGAAATTACCCATCTAATAGAAGCTTGCTCTCGAGTAGATACTAGCCTGTTAAGTCATCTAAACGAGTTGTTTGGATCTCGTGAAAGCATTGATCAATTAATATTCTCTTGCCTGCGTGATGAAATCGACCAAAGATATGGACTGGGGTGGACTGGACGAGGCCTAAGTGTTGTTACATCTCTTTCTTGGTATGGCAAGAGGTATCATTGGACCAGAACAGTTAACGGTCAAAGAGTTTGGCTTAAACGTGTATTCACCCAAGATGTATTTGATTTTAAAACAAGCCTAAGTTATCGCGATGACCAAACCTGGGAAGCAAATCCTGATTCAAATGATCCAAATGTTCATACTCACGTATTTGAGTTAAGAAGCCGGTTTAACGATGGCCTTACCGTTCCCTACTGGCATGCAATATGGGGAAGCCTTCCAGATCTTGATGATCCAGCTTTAAATCCTAGAATTAAACAGGCTATTCGAAGATATAACCGGGCATGCGTTCCTGGATATCTTAATGCTTTTCTGGAAGCCAGAGTTCATTCCCTGCGTTGGTTAGAGGAAAAAATTAGTACAAAAAACTTTGACATAAAAAAGATTCCTCTTTTGATAGATAACCTCCCGCGTTTTACACTAGACGTTACAAACACTTCTAAGGCCGCTATTAACTTCATGAGATTAGAAAATCATGTAAAAAGGACAGATTGGATTGCTCATCATCTAATTCCACCGGCAAGCAGAGTTAACTCAGGGGAAACAATTCCAGTAACTGACCTGGCAAGAATAAGTGAGAATCTGATTTTTGCCAAAATAGATCTAACTGGGTATAGTTTTGACATGAATCGTCTTCAAGTTTCGTCAGCATTTGATGAAGGCTCATATGTTAGACTTACACCCTCAAGTCAAGATCCTACTCAAGGACAAAGATTATCTCAACTGATAAATCAAGGTTGGACATGCGTAATTAAAAGGATTGATTGGGATTCAGGAGAGATAGAGTTATCGCCAATTCCAGTTAGATATGAGTCTCGTTATATTCTGCCAAGTCATGCTTTTGGAAATCCCGAATTTAACTTCGCCACTATTGATAGTAGCATAACTGATTTTGTGGCTAGGAGAGTGGATGAACACTTAGGAAATATGCCAAATTCGCCAATTTATGCTTGGTTTGATCAGAAAAACCCTCAGGTACCCCAGCAAAACCAACTTGAAGAAGATGAGATTGAGGTTTGCCAAAAAATTCTTTCCAATTTTGTTCTATCCAGTAATGATCATCTTGATGATAATCAAAAAGAAGCTATTATAGAAGGATTAAACTCAAGAATCCAACTACTACAAGGTCCACCAGGAACAGGAAAAACAGTTACAACAGCAATTGCTATTTTACTTCGAATATTAGCCAGAAGAAAACCTGGCGAGATTGTACTTATCTCTGCAACAACTCATGCGGCTCTTGATAATTTATTAAAACGTTTATCAGAGTTTTCAGAACAATTTGCGTGGTTATGTGATAAACAATACTGTAATTTGCCCCACATATCTATTGCAAAGGTCTATTCGTCAGATCCTAAAGATATCGCTAGAGGACTAGAAGACATTGAAAATTTTGGAGCAAGACAAGCAAGGAGCTACGTGAAACGATTAACCGAAGATCATGTAGCAATTATTGGTGGAACCACAAGCGCTTTACTAAAAATGTATACAACTTTGATTCAAGGCGCACAATTTAGAGATGGTTTCTTTGCTTCAACGCTTATAGTTGATGAGGCTAGTATGATGGTTTTTCCACATTTCCTTGCACTTTCTAGTTTAGTCTATCCTAGAGGAGAAATTATGTTAACAGGAGACCATAGACAATTAGCGCCGATAGTGTCTCATGATTGGGAAAATGAGGATCGCCCACCTGTAATAGTTTATAAACCTTACAGAAGTGCCTATGAGGTTATCCGAGATATGGGTCAAAGAGGTAATCTTGTGAATTCAGTTAGAGAATCTGCTCTAACATTTACTTTTAGACTTCCTCCTCCTCTTGTTAAACTAATACGACGTCTATACAGCTTAGATGATATTGATCTGCAAGGGTTGCCTCGTCCAACTGAAATTATTGATGCAACTCACGAAGGGAACTCGTGGAACAGAATCTGGCAGGGTAACTGCGGAGTTTTCCTTGTGCTCCATTCTGAGCGGCAATCACAAAAAAACAATCAATTAGAGGCTGAAATTATTAAGAACATAATTGATGCCGGAATTCCTCTACCGACTGATTCTGTTGCAGTTGTTACTCCCCATAGAGCACAGCGAAGTTTGTTGAAAACACGTCTAAGAGAGTACCATGAAGCGGCTGATGCTCCAATTGGAATTATCGACACAGTAGAGCGTTTGCAAGGAGATGAACGTTCAAACATTATCTTATCAGCAACAGAAAGCGATCCATCTTATATCAGTTCTAATGTGGCTTTTATTTTGGATCTGAACCGATCTAATGTTGCTTTCTCCCGTGCTAAAGACAGACTAGTAGTTGTTTGTTCAGAGACTTTGATAAATCACATACCAGCAGAGTATGATCAATATGAAGCAACAATGCTCTGGAAGGCGCTGCGAAATGTTTGTTCTCAACTCGTTGCTAATATTGAAGTGCAAGGAAAAAGAGTTAAAATATTCACTTTTCAACCCCCATCTCAAGATTGTTCCTCAGGAGGATCCAAAGAATAAAGTTCATTGATTTATTCGCTGGGCTTGGCGGTTTTCACTTAGCACTAAAACAGTTAGGGCATCAATGTGTTTTTGCCTCAGAAATTAATCCAACACTCAAAGAATTATACTCTGATAACTTTGGCTTAGAACCCAAAGGAGATCTACGACAAGTAAACGTCGAAAAAATTCCTAAACACGACATTTTGTGTGCAGGATTTCCATGTCAGCCTTTTTCTAAAGCTGGACCCAGAGATGGTTTGGAAAATCCAAAATTAGGCAAACTCTACAGGGAAATACTAAAGGTTATAACTTATCATCATCCAAAATATTTTATTCTTGAAAATGTTCCAAATCTTGAAAAACACAATAACGGACAAACTTGGAAGTACATGAAAAACCTGCTAATTGAAAAAGGTTATAATGTTCTGATGGGAAAACTTTCGCCACATCAATTTGGTATTCCTCAAATCCGTGAGCGCTTATACATCGTTGGTAGCACTGATAACCTGACTAACTTCAAATGGCCAAAACCAGACAAGTTATGCTGGTTGGGTTCAATAGAGAAATATCTTGATAAAAATCCACATAACTTTCGTAAGCTCTCTGAGCCCGTTAATAGATGTTTAGATGTTTGGCAAGATTTCCTAAATAATGTTCCCGCCGACGAAAAAATACCTCATCCCTTATGGTCTACGGAATTTGGAGCCACTTATCCTTATGAGGGGATTACTCCGAAAAAGATGACTTATCATGATTTGAAACAATTCTGTGGGAGTCATGGAAAATCTCTTGAAAATGCACAGGATTTAGATCAACTTTTCAGCTTTCTTCCCTCTTATACCCGAAGAGATCAAGATGTTTTTCCTAAATGGAAAATTAACATTATTAGAAAAAATCGAGATTTTTATAAAAAACATAAAAATTGGTTAGATGTTTGGATCCCTAAAATTCTAGAATTTCCATCTAGTTGGCAAAAACTTGAATGGAACTGCCAGGGTGAAAGTGATCGAAATATACGCCACTATATTATTCAAATGAGACCTTCAGGTGTAAGAGTTAAACGAAGAACTACAATTCCCTCATTAGTTGCTATGACTCCAACACAAGTTCCAATAATTGCTTGGGAAAACAGGTATGTTACACCTTGCGAATGTCTTAAACTGCAAAGCATGGATGGACCAAATGGATTGCTAAAAATCCCTGAAAAAACAACTAAAGCCTACAAGGCACTTGGAAATGCAGTTAATGTAAAAGTTGCAATACTAGTAGCAAAAGCCTTGTTTTGTAACGAAACAAAATTTTCCAATAAAATGAAAATTAGAAATAAAAGACTGGTTTCAAGTTAGCAATAAAAATGTTACACTTATTGACATATTGTGAATATTCAAAAAATTTTTTGATGTCTATCATTAATGGTTTTTTCAATCTTGGCCAAACCAAGTGGACGGGACGGGATTTGAACCCAAAAGGAATTGATTCTTTTCCTTTTTAGGTTGTTGGGTTTTATTTTCCATTTGTGCTTTCTCCTAACCTTCTAAT
>JAENXI010000078.1 GCA_016649625.1 Candidatus Bathyarchaeota archaeon | reverse complement strand
CTAAAAAGCAATCGAGTAAAAAAATATCTTTTCAAGCCTGGATACAAAACTGTATGGGTGGTTATTGGGCGCGAAAGAGAATATCTGGTAATTCCTGAAGCTGATTTTTGCACTTGTGACGATTTTTACTACCGTGTTTTGGATAAGAAGATACACTTTTGTTATCACCTAATTGCCCAAAAAATTGGGCAAAATCTTGGTTGGTATGAAACAATAGAAGAAAGCTCGGATCTATATACTTCTTTAATGAATGAGTGGAAAAAAGCTACTACTTAAATATTAATACGTTATTGAATAAACAGAAAAGGCTGATCATAATGGATTTAAGTGCATATTTCCTAACATTCGAATATATTCTCATGGCGTCAACATTCGTTGCTTTGGCATTAATTTTCTTATACTCTTACTATGCAACAAATGAAGAGCAAAAAAATAAGAAATAGACTCTCAATTATTTTTTTTAATATATGTGCCCACAGTAATTCTATTATTATTTTTAATTTAGAAACTTTCAATTTTATACATAAGTTGTTTTTATTCTTTGCAATTTTATATTCTTTTAAAAAACAAGAAATTTATAGTCCGTGTACCCTCTAACCGATTGACATTAAACTATGATTGACGAAAAAATTATTGAAGAGATTCTATCAAAGAATTCTGAATTAAATCGTGAAAAAATATTAAATGAATTGGTACTCGAAAAGCAGAAAACTAGTAATCTAATTAATGATAACACTCTTCTTCGATTGATTGGAGCCAGATATGGTGTTAAGAGTGAGCTTAAGACAAATTTTGATGGAAAACTCTCAATTTCTGATTTAATTTCTGGGTTATATAATATCTCACTAATGGGACGGATAGTTGCTATTTTTCCCATAAAATTCTTCCAAGGTACTCGTCCTGGAAAATTGGTAAGTTTGATTATTTCTGATATGAATAACCTGCTTCGAGTTGTGATGTGGAATGAGAAGGCAGAATATGTGGAATCCAATAAACTAAAACCTGGTCAAATAATCCTTTTCTCTAACGGTTATACTCGGGAAGATCCAAAAGGAAAGGTTGAGTTACACATTAGCCAGAAAAGCAAAATAGATATTTTGCAAAATAATGTTAATCTGGAAGACTATCCTTCTATCAGAAAGTTTTCCACAAAAATTGGAGAAATTACTCCCGAACTACAAGAAGTTCACCTCATAGGTACTATTAAAAAAGTTTTTCCAGCTTCTAGATTTTCTAGGGGTGACTCAAGTGAAGGAATAGTTCTTCGTTTTATTTTATTTGATAAAACAGGTGAATTGCCTGTGATTGTTTGGAATGAACAAGCTGAAAGCTTAAAACCTATTATCAAGAAAAACGCGATGTTAATGTTGGTAAACGCAAAAGTCAAATTAACTTCCAGTAACTCGATAGAGCTACATGCAAATTTTAATACTTACATTGATTTGTTCTATGGAAAAAAGAATGATGGTAGTTTATCTAGCTAGAGAGTTCTAATTTTTTCAACTATTTCATTACTCATCTCGCTGGTAGTTGAGGAGCCTCCAAGGTCTTTAGTTCGAATTTTTCCGTCCTTTAATACCTCAATAACTGCTTTTTCTATTTTAGTTGCTGCCTGTTTTTCACCTAAATATTCAACCATCATAGCTCCTGCCATTATTGTGCCTATAGGATTTACTACGTTTTGCCCTGTGTATTTTGGAGCCGAACCATGAACAGGTTCAAACATGCCATAACTTTTTCCAATGTTAGCACCTGCAGCCAAACCCAAACTACCTGTAACTTGGGCTGCTTCATCAGATAGTACGTCACCAAACAAGTTTGTTGTAACTATCACATCATAAAATTCTGGTTTTTTAATCAGGTGCATAGTCATGGCATCAATATGTGCTTCATCAATTTTAACTTCAGGGTACTTTGGAGCAAGTGACTTCACTGCATCTTTGAATATTTTTCCAGTTACCCTCAAAATATTGCCTTTATGAACATATGTTAAATGTTTTTTTCTTTTGGATGCCAATTTAAAAGCATATTCTGCAACTTTTAAGGAAGCTTCTTTTGTAATTATTCTGAGCGCTACACCTACTCCTGGAGATAACTCATATTCGATACCTGAATACATCCCTTCAGTGTTTTCCCGGACAACTATTAAATCAATATTAGGTTTTAGAGCATCTACATTTGGAAAAGATCGACAAGGTCTAACATTTGCAAATAAATCAAACATCTTTCTTATTTGAACAGCTGCACTAATTGGAGCACCTGGTGTTTGAGGTGTTGTCATTGGACCTTTGAGGCAGGCATCAGTCTTTTTTAAGAGAGCTATGGTTTCTTTAGGCAAGTTTGTTCCGTATTTTTCTATGCAATAAAAACCTGCCTCTCCATACTTAAAATTAATTTTCAAATCAGTAGTTTCTACTAAAGCATCGATTACTTTTATTGTCGAATTGGTTACTTCTGGACCTATGCCATCGCCTTTAAGTGCTGCAATATTGTAAATTTTAGACATGATAATAAATCCCTTCTTGTTTTTGCCTGTACATAGGTCTTTTCACTTATCAGGATTACTGTTGCTATTGCTATTTCTAAAATCTAGTATTTTTCCTCTCTTGCTTCATAATCGTTTTTAAAAACGCTAGAATTAATGTGAAAAATATTGATTTTTAACAATGTTATTCGATCAACAGGTATTCTATTTTGAAAACAGATACTTGTTCTTCATTTAAAATAGATCATTTTACACAACTTGATTTTATTGTCAATTCAGCTCCAGGTACAACATGGATCCACCAATTGAGAGCTTTAAACGAATCTTCATAATAAACTACAAGTCTTGCTACTGTATCAATTGGAGCATCAGTTGGAACAGTGCCTGTCCACTTTAATGTTTCCTCTTCACTCGGCTCAAGTTCTAAATATTGTGAATTTCCTGCTTGGGACCATTGCTTTCCCTCAAAAACAATGCTTATGTTCCAACCGCCCTCATTTTTTCCAGTATTTTTGAATCCAATTTCGACTGTAAAAATCTCACTTTGAACCTTTTCAACAATTTCAGATCTTTTTTCAGAAAATTCTAAAGGATCAGTTGCATTAGTAAACGAAAAATTAAACATCACTATTAAAAGCACAGCTGAAAAAACTATCAAACTAAGCTTTCTTTTCAATGGTTTTTCTTCCTATCTTAATCCTAGTTTTTCCTTGTTATATCTCTTCTGAAAACTTCTTCTATAGAAAGGATAGAGAACAATTATCCACTTGCTCGCCATTTTAGAGTTAAGGAGTTAATCTCATTCTATCTCTAGGATACAGCGAAACTTCCCTGATGTTTTTTTTTCCAGTAAGCATCATGGTAAGTCTTTCCAAACCAATAGCCCATCCCGCATGTGGTGGCATCCCATAATCAAAAGCTTTAAGATGGTGCCTAAAACTTTCAGGATCCAACTCTTTTTGTTTTAACCTTTCAATAAGAAGTTCTTTTCTCGCAATTCTTGATCCACCGGAAACAAGCTCGATCCATTTCCACATAAGATCAAATCCTTCACATTTCTCCGGTGCGCCAGAATAAGGTTTTATGTAAAAAGCCTTTGAATTTGAGGGCCATTCGGTTATAAAATAGAATTCTGGATATAATTTTCCCAGAACCCTGAGAGCTTCAGTGGGTATATCTTCCCCCCAATCAATTTTAATTCCCTCTTCTTTCAAATCGTGCAACACTTGATCATAAGTTAACCTCTTAAAAGGTATTGGCGGGATTTCTAAAGTGTTATTTAGTATCTCTAATTCTCGTTTACACTTATTATTTACGTTGCAGCAAACTTGTTCAATTACATTTTCTAGAAGCTTCATTACTCCTATGGAATCAGAAAAAGCTTGTTCAACATCAACAGAAATGAATTCACTTAAATGTCTTCTAGTGTGCGAATCTTCTGCTCTGAAAAAAGGCCCAACCTCAAAAACCTTCTCAAGGCTCATCACCAATTGTTCTTTATACAATTGTGGACTTTGGGCAAGAAAAGCTTCTTCGCCAAAATAATCGACAGCAAACAATTCGGCACCACCCTCAGTTGCTGAAGCAATAATTCTTGGAGTGTGAACTTCCAAAAAACCTTCCTTGAAAAGAAAATTTCTTATCGCTTCTACTGCATGGTGTTGTATTGTAAATATTGCAACATTTTGTTCTAAGCAAAGATCTAATGATCTTGCATCCAAGCGAGCTTCTATATTAGCCGGAGTTTTTCCTGTAATATCTAAAGGCAATTGAGTTTCAGCTGTTCCTAAAATTTTTATTTCATTTGGAATAACCTCAAAACCTCTAGATGACATTTTTGTTTCTTTTACTATTCCTTTAACATTAATACTGTATCTTTTTTGAACAAAATCAGATTTAGATAAAACATCATTGCCTACTTTTTTTCGTGGAATTGTAATTTGAATGGTTCCTGTTCTGTCTTGTAATATTATGAAACGAATTCCACCTAAATCTCGTATCTCTTGAACCCATCCAAGGAGAGATACTTCTTTTCCATTCAATTCTGTAGTTACATCACTAGAAAAATGTGTTCTGGATACCCCGCTAATTGTATCTATTTTCACGAATTAATTGCTCCCTTAATAGACAAATTCGATACGTAGAGCAATTTTTCTTACTTTTTCAGCTATTTCCTTTATGGCTTTGAGGTCAAAAGGAAGTTGCATACCGCGTTTACGTTTTAAAATGACTCTTGTTTCTGTGGTACCGTCAGGTAACCAAATTGTGTTTATGGTTAGAATGTTAAGTGGCATGAATAAATCTTCAAGGAATTTTCGATCGTCCACTCCCTGCTCTAAAATACGAATAGATTTACCACTTTTTTCGCTAATTGTTTTAACAATTTTGCCTCCATAACCAAGTAATCGTGGTACATCACCATGTCCTACAACAATTGCTAATGTTCTTCCAACATCAAATGCTTTAAAAAAACTAATATTTTGCAGAGATGGATATTTCTCTTCCAAAGATAACAGCAATCGCGCTATTTCTAAATCTAATTTGCTGATTTCTCCGTCCTTAACTTTAGTTGAACACTTTTGGCATAGCATGCCACTCTTTAAACAGAAACTGCATAGTTCAGTTTTCATATATGTCCTCTCCCAATTTAAGGAGGCCCAATGGTGTGAATAATGTCTACCCTGAATCAATGATGTAATC
>JAENXI010000077.1 GCA_016649625.1 Candidatus Bathyarchaeota archaeon | reverse complement strand
TTAAAAAAAGAAAGATAGTAATATGGGCGTTGTCAACGCTTTCACCTGGGTCTAGCATAAAATATAAGCTACCGTTTTCCAAAGAGTCTAAACCTGAAATTATGGGTATAGTTGTTTTTTATCATTATATTAATCGAATTGCAAATGTTTTTCTTTGAAAGACTCATTTGTCATCTAATCGTCCATGTTTAACTGGAATTTTGAAAGTTGTAGCTGGTAGACTTTTTTCTAGTGTAGTAAATAGACCAAAAACTTTAGGAGATTCATTAAAATTTTTGCCCCAGGCAGATTTACCAAGCGAGTTTAGTTGGGCAAAAGGTAAATCTAATATTTCAGAAGCTTTCGCTCGTTTTGCATCGGTATTTGAAGAAATAGGAAATGCCACCATAGATCCCAAAGTGCGCATTTGTGTAGAAGAGTACATTGATTACTGGATGGGAAAAAATCCTGGAATTAACAAAAATTGGGTTAAGTTACCGATTAAAAAATTAACTGGACCAAACCGAATTGCAACACAACTTGCTTTACTAACAGCTATTAAGCCATATCAAGTAGATGAAAAGCTTGTTTTAGATTATAAAAACTATTTCCTGAAGATATTAAATTATTAAGTTTAGTAGCATGGGCAAGTTTTTTAGCAGCTAAAAAATCGGAACGTGGTTATAATCCGTGAGAGAGAAAAGTTATAATTAGGCTTTGATGTGTTTTAGTTTCTCCTCATTTTGGAGTACTCTTCTTAGGACTTTTCCAACTGAACTAAGAGGCAAAGTTTCCCTAAAGTCAAGTTCTCTAATAGCTTTATAGGGTGCAACTTTCGGGTTAACAAAATCTATTAGTTCTGCGCGAGTAATCTTTGCATTATCCTTTAACACGACAAAAGCTTTGGGTATTTGTCCTAAAATAGGGGTAGGTTTTCCAATAACTGCACAGAGTTTTACTGCTGGATGTTCATAAAGTATATCTTCAAGTTCTCGGGGATAAACACTGTAGTCTTTATATTTGATTAAATCTTTTTTTCGATCGGTTATGTAAAAATAACCATCTTTATCCATTTTTCCTATATCACCTGTTAGAAGCCAGCCATCTTTTAGCACAAGAGCAGTTTCAATAGAGTTTTGCCAATAACCAAGCATTATTTGAGGTCCTTTAACGACTAATTCACCTTTTGCACCCGCTGGAAGTTCTTTCTTGTGATTTGTGACGTCAAAAATTTTAGCGTCCGTATTAGGTAAAGGCAATCCTATTGAACCTATTCGCATATTTTTCATTATTTTATCTATAGGATTACAGTGGGTAACAGGTGATGCTTCTGTAAGCCCATACCCTTCTGCTAGAAAGCCATCTGTTATCGCCATAAATTTTTTTTGGACACTTGGAGGAAGAGGTGAGGCACCGGAAATACAAACTCGTATGCTGGTTAAATCATAGTTTTCTATTTGTTTATTTTCCAACAATACAGAGTACATTGTAGGCACTCCACAAAAAATAGTAATTCGTTCTTTCTGAATTGTTTCCAATATTGTAGTCGGATCAAATTTTGGAATTAAGATCATTCTTGCAGCTAAACTTATGGGCACATTCATACTGGTAGTCATCCCATAAATGTGAAATAATGGTAAGGCAGTAAGAAATCTTTCATATGCTTTTTTGGCTTTTATCCAAGTTGCAAACATTATGGTGTTAGAGACTAGATTCATATGAGTAAGCATGGCGCCCTTAGACGTACCTGTTGTTCCTCCTGTATATTGTAGAACTGCAAGGTCCAGTTTTGGGTTGATTTCTATTTTGGGAAGTGATGAGTTAAAATTCTCTTTCAGGATTTTTGCAAAAGAAAACACGTTTTTTTTGTCAGTTAAGGTTTTTGGGTTTGATTCGACATCAAATGATTGCCATTTAGAACCAGTAAGTATCACGTTTTCTAGTTTAGTTTTTTGTTTGATTTTTTCAATGATTGGATAAAGTGAGTTTAATGTGATAATACTTTTTGCTCCAGAATTTATTAATTGGTATTTTACTTCCCGTTCTCTATGAAGGGGACTTATTGTAGTTACAACTGCACCAATTTTTAGTATACCAAAATATGCTATAATAAACTGAGGAATGTTATTCAGAAAAAGGGCTACACGATCGCCTTTCTTAATATTAATTTCAATTAGCCCAGCTGCGAAATGATCTGATAATGAATCCAATTCGTGATAAGTAATTTTATCTTTAAAATAAATAATAGCGATTTGATCAGGATAATTTTTCGCCGTCTTTCTTAGAATTTCTTGAAGAGATATCTCAGGATAATCAATATTGTGTGGTATATTGTTTGGCCAGAATTTGAACCATTTTTTTTCTTTCCCAACCATAAAATTACACTATTATCTATAGGTTATAATTAGTAGTAATAATGTTTTTCAGTCATTTACAATTGAGATTTTGATAGTAAATCCAACAATTAATTTTTTTTAAATGTTTAAAGTGAATAAAATAATTAAAGGGAGTTAGAAACTATCAAATATAATATCGATAAATGTAGAGGATAGTAAACGTAAAAAAAGTATTTTCTAAAAATGTATAATAACGAATTATCAGATATAGTAATTTCAAGTTTCAGCTTATTTTCTTGATGAAGCAAAACTATTGGAAGAGCAAGTAGTGCCAATCCTTGAAAATCTGCAAATAGAAGTGGAAGGTTTAGAGCAAATAAACCTAAAACGCCAATTTTTTTGTCGTCTAATAATAGATTCATAAAAAGAACTGTCAAAACTACGTAAAATGATCCTTCGGTATTGAGAGCTAAAGACAATAAGATAGGTGCAAAAGCAAGTAGGCTTCTTTTTTTGAAATAATAAATCGTTAATGCACCTAAAAATAGAGAGAAGAAGATATTTAGACGTTCAAAAGGTTGAATATTAAAAACTAGGAAATAAGGAATTTGAGATATAAATCCAAAAATTAAGAGTGATAAAAGATATTTCCTTGGTTTTTTGGTACTATTTAAGCCTAAAGCTATGAGGTAAGCAAAAAGAGGAAAAGCAAGTCGTCCTATTATTCTTAAAATCGTTAGATCGGGAAATAAAGTATATCCAATATGATCTATTGTCATCGTTGCCAGCGCAAATAATTTAATGAGGTCTCTGAGTAGGTCAAGCTTCACTTCGAAACACTGCTTAAACGGATTATAATTTGGAAGATATAGGTTTTTACTTTAAGCTAAAAAACTAATTGTTAGATATTTGAAAAAAGATTAAATAAAAATAAGAAGGGGAGATTTTATTTGTCTATTTTTTTATTCATTAAATATTTGTGCATAGCTTTAGCTGCTGTTTTACCTGCACCCATAGCACTAATGACTGTTGCAGCTCCTGTTACGACATCGCCTCCAGCGTAGACACCATCTATGCTTGTTTTACCGTTCTCATCGACCAGAATTGTTCCCCGTTTGGGATTAACTTTTAGACCATCAGTAGTCCTTTGAATAATAGGATTAGGAGTTTGTCCAATCGCAATAATTACAGTATCTGTTTCCATGGTAAACTCAGAACCTTTAATTGGAATTGGTCTGCGTCTGCCTGAGTCGTCTGGTGGACCTAGTTCCATGGCTATGCAATCCATAGATGTTACCCAACCTTTTTCGTCACCAGTAAACTTTAGAGGTGCTGCCAGAAATTTGCAGACTAGTCCTTCTTCCTCAGCATTTTCGATTTCCTCTTGTCTTGCAGGTAACTCATCACGAGAACGTCTGTAAAGCAAACAAACATCAGCGCCTAATCGCATAGATGATCGAGCGCAATCCATGGCAACGTTACCTCCTCCAATAACTACAACGTGTTTTCCAATTCTCATAGGAGTATCGTACTCTGGAAAATCAAATGCCTTCATCAAGTTATTGCGTATTAAAAATTCATTTGCGGAGTAAATACCTCCTAGGTTCTCTCCTGATATCCCCATAAACCTTGGTAATCCAGCTCCTGAACCAATGAATACTGCATCTGTACCAGTTTTCATGAGTTCTGGAATTGTATGAGTTCTACCCACCAAATTACCTACGCGTAAATCAACGCCTATTTTTTGTATATATGTCACTTCATTTCGAACTATAGCTTTGGGTAAACGAAATTCAGGAATACCATATATCAAAACTCCACCAGGTAAGTGAAGAGCTTCAAACATAGTTACTTCATGACCAAGTTTAACTAAATCAGCTGCGGCAGTAAGTCCAGCAGGACCAGCACCCACTATCACAACTTTTTTTCCTGTTGGGGGACTCTTTTCAGGTAATTGAAAACCATTGTCCCGTTCCCAATCAGCTAGGTAACGTTCTAATCGCCCCACACTAACTGGATCTCCAATTTTTCCAAGAACGCACTTTGCTTGACATTGTTCCTCTTGTGGACAGACTCTTCCACAAACAGCAGGAAGGGCATTCTTAGATTTTATCGTGAATATACCTTCTGCATATTTGTTTTCTTTAATGCATTTAATAAATTCAGGAATTGGAACCTCAACAGGACAACCAGCTACACATTGGGGTTTAACACATTGTAAACATCTAGTAGCTTCTTCGATTGCATGTTCTTCATTATAACCTGTAGCAACTTCACTAAAGTTTTTAACCCTAACTTTAGGGTCTTGCTTTGGCATTTTAACTTCTTCTTTTTTGATTTTAGGTTTAGGCTTTGTGTCTACCACACTTACAACCTCCAATGTCTTTTTCCCATAATAGAGAGCTTACTCGTTCTTCTGGAAGGAATAATCGTTGACGTTGAACAAGTTCATCAAAATCAACTTTATGTCCATCAAATTCTGGACCGTCAACACATCCAAAAAGCATTTTTCCTGCAACAGTAACCCGACATACACCACACATTCCCATCCCATCAATCATTATAGGAGTAGCTGTTACAATTGTGGGAATAACATATGGTTTTGTTATTTCGCTAACTTCTTTCATCATTATAACAGGCCCCATAACCACACAATGATCAAACTTTTCATTTTTGAGGATTTCCACTAGGAAATCCAGGCCTTTATATCCAAAGGAACCATCATCTGTCGCAGTGTAAATCGTGTCACTTAGAGATTTTGCTTTTTCGTGCATCAATAACCCGTCTTTTATCCTTGCACCTAAAATAGTAGTCACATGGTTACCGACTTCTTTCATAGCTTTTACTTGCAATAAAAGAGGGGCAATCATCACGCTACCTCCAATACATAAAA
>JAENXI010000076.1 GCA_016649625.1 Candidatus Bathyarchaeota archaeon | reverse complement strand
CCAACAGGAGGCCATCTTTACAGAATTTCTGACGGAAAAAAACCAAAAATAGTAGCTATGATTCAATGTGTTGGTTCAAGATCGTTAAAAAGAAACCCATATTGTTCTGTAGTATGCTGTAGCGTTGCTCTTAAAAACGCTCAGCTGTTAAAACAGGAATATCCAGACATAGAAATAGTCATATTTTACATAGATATGCGCACATGGGACAAAGGAAACGAAGAATACTATAGAAAAGTGAGAGAAGCGGGTGTTTTAACAATTCGGGGGAAAGTAGGAGATATTCAAGAAGACCAAGAAACAAAAAAGTTAAAACTTACAGCCTCTGATACTCTTTCGAATCAAATACTTAATCTGAACGCTGACTTAGTCGTTTTATCAACGGCTATGGTTCCATCCAAAAGTTCAGCAAAACTAACTGAAACATTAGGTTTGAGTACAGATAGTTATGGATTTCTATCCGAGATTCATGGGTGTTTAAAGCCTCAGGAGACAACTAATATGGGAGTTTATATATGTGGATGCGCTGCCGGTCCAAAAAACATACCATCATCCGTCTCAACAGCTTTAGCGGCCGCAAGTAAGGTAGCTACATTGCTTTCGAAAGACACAATTATTCAAGAATTAATGATAGCGGAAGTTGACGATACACTCTGTTTGGGGTGTCGTAGATGCGAAAAACTCTGTAATTACAACGCTATAAAAGTCAACGGACATGCAATTGCTGAAGTAGATGGTTTAAAATGTAAAGGTTGCGGCGTTTGCGTATCATCTTGTCCTGCTCGTGCAATTGATCTTAAATATTATCGTGATAAACAAGTAATTGAAGAAATAAAGGGGATTTGTAGTACTGCCCTTGAATATAAGGAGGAATTTATTGAATCAATTGAGCTTATTTGGAAAAGAATAGAAGCTTTAGCTCCCCATCAAACTTAATCTGAAAAAGAATGATCCTCTTAAAAAAATCATAGTTGAGAGGTAACTAACCTATAGCATGGGTTTTCAGAATTTTATATAAGAATAGATGATATTAATTTATATCATTAATTCAAATTAATTTGATTTATTTGAATAGAAATCTATCTTTCTTATTTTAGCTTCTTTAAGTTAATAATGGATAAAATTCTATATCCAATGATTGTTAAATAATTTGTTTATTTCTTGGTTTTTAAAGAAATTAATTTATTATACCAATCTAATTTCTTATTCTTCCACTCAATAGTGTTCTTAAATGGAACAATAAATTGCTCAATTATACCTTTTGAAAGCATATTATTTATTACTTTTTCACCATTATCTGTTCTAATTAGTATCATCGAAAATCCTTCTGGAGCTCCAGATGCTCCAACACTAATATCTGTAAATCTTCCTGTGAATTCATCACATTCATGGCAATTATTTCTAACTGCGGGATCTAGAGTTTTGATATCGATTTCAAATTCTTTATTATCTCTGGTTTGGATAAAGAAATTCTTTTTTATCCATGTTTTCTTGATTTTAGTAGGATCCACATTGGTTTTTCTCACTAGAATATCATATAATTGAGTATAATTAAAATTTTCAAAACAGAAAAGACCTATAATATATTTAATAACATGAGCAGGTTTAACATGCAAAAATTTCATTTTACTAACAGCCCTACATTGGCACGGAGTTCCAATAAATGCAATTCTTAGCTGGTCAATATCAAATATCTTCTTTTTCATAAGAATCTCTTGCGGTATGCTGTATAAATTTTTTAAAGGGAATATTTGAGAAGAAATAGAATAACGTGTACCTGCTGATTTAAATAAATCTTCTTTATCAAATATAATTTTTGGAACGGGTTCAAAATTGTGGTCAAATTCTGAAACGATAGCTGCATCAATTTTACGTCTTTCAAATAAATGTGTTAGAATTGCTGAAACTACCCCTCCATTTTGTCCAACTTTTTTTAATGCAGAGTTTGTTGTTTTAGCAGCAAGAATTTTAACGATATGTCCAATATTATCTTCAATATCATAAGTATCATTTAATTCTTTTAATAATGCTTTAGTTTGAGGACAAATATAATAACAAACGCCACATTTAGTACAATTATCAACACTTTTTTCTGATTTAAAGCCAGGAATATATCCATTCATCTCAATAACATCAAAAAGTTGACTTTCGCAATATGCTATGCAAGCTCCACAAGCACAGCATTTATTACTTTTAATTATTTCATTTTCAAGATCTTCAAATGTTTTTACTTCATTTTGCAAAAGTTTCTGAGACTCTGATTCAGTCATTATAATTCTCTCTTTTTATTTCATTTTACAATTATATTCTAATTCAAATATTCCAGGTTTTTTAGGGATTTTTAATTCTCCAAATTCTATGATTGTCTTTGTAAAATCGTTAATTAACTCTGAAAATTGTTTTCCCTCACTTGCTGAAATTGAGTGTAATTGAAATCGATCTGCTTCAATTCCAATATATTTTATTAAATTCTTTAAATGATCCATTCTAACTTGAGTATATTCAAATCCTTTCATATAATGACAATCACCCATATGGCATCCAATAATTAAAACTCCATCTATTCCATTATTAAAAGCTCGTAGAACAAATGTTGGTTCAACCCTGCTAGAACACATTACCCTAATAATCCTAATATTTGGGGGATATTGAAATCTAGAAACACCTGCTAAATCTGCACCCGCATAACTACACCAGTTACAGCAAAAAACTAAAATATTTGGTTCGAATTCACTTTTTACCTTTGTTTTAAAATTTAACAGTAATTATCCCCCCAAATTAAACAATTTCATAATCCATTATATCTGAGACTAGTAATAAATCAATCATTTTGCTAATTTGAAATTTACTAAAATGATTTTGATCAATAGCCCCAACTGAGCATTCAACAACGCAAGCCCCACAACCTTTACAACCAGCATTAATTATACGAGCCTTTCTCAAAGATGTATTATATAAACCCATCTCTTTATAAATTTCAACCAATTCAATAGAGTTATAAGGGCAAATCTCAATACATTGACCGCATCCTATACATTTTTCTTCATTTATATAAGAAGTTATACATTCAGTTTCTATTTCCCCTTTAACCATTATTATTGCCGCTCTTCCAGCAGCACCATAAGCTTGAGTGATGCTTTCACCTATCCATTTCGGCCAATGAGCTCCTCCACATAGGAAAATTCCTTCTGTTGCAAAATCTATTGGTCTAAGTTTTGCATCAGCTTCTAAGAAAAAGCCATCTTTATTTGTTGATACTTTTAACAATTTTGCTAATTGTTCGGTATCATCAGCAGGAACTTTAGGAGTAGCTAATATTAATAAATCAGTATTATATTCTATACTTGTTTGAGCGCCAACATTCTTATATACAATATGGAAGTTATTATTTTCATCACTGATTTTGATATCATCAATTGAACGATATCTTTCATAAGTAACTTTTTTTCGAAGCCCTCGCCATAGATTTTCAGCATTTAAATCTGAAAATTGAAACTCTCTATATAAAATATGAATATGTGCATTAGGGTTTATATCTAATAATTTTTCAATATTCTTTAATGCTACACCACAACAGATATTTGAGCAATAAGTTTTTATATTATCTCCCCTATTAAATTCGTTTCTTCTTTGATCTACGCATAGTATTATTGTAGCATCTTTAAATTCAGGAATTTCTGCATCTTCCATCCCAGTTAATTCTGTTTGTGTGAGTAGACGTTTAGGATATCTTTCCAATAAATCTACCCACCTGCTTGTTTTTATTTGCTTAGTTCCCGTGGCCACTATTATTGTACCCACGTTGAATATTTTATTTTTTGAATTATCATGAATATTCTTAACTTTAACTTGGTAATTTCCAACATAACCTTGAATATCATCTATATCTGAATTTAATAAAAGATGAACATTGGATTTGTTTTTCAAATCCTTAATTTCCTGTAAAATTTCATTTTTCGTAATAGGTATATAATATAAATCAATAAAATCAAGTGCGACACCTCCAAGACAAGCTTTCTTATCTACAAGATAAATCTCAAATCCTTGATTCGCTAAATTATGTGCAGCAGTTATTCCTGTTATTCCACCACCAATTATTAGAGTTGACTTTTCAACTTTTACTTTAATGGTTTCTAATGGTTTTAAATTAATTACCTTTGCTAAATACATTCTTATTAAATCACATGCTTTTTTAGTAGCCTTTTTAGGTTCATTTTGATGGACCCAAGAATCTTGGTTTCTTATGTTTACTAGTTCAAATAAAAATGGATTTAATCCAGCTTCTCTTAGAGTATTTTTAAAAAGCTGTTCATGAGTTCTCGGGGTACAAGAAGCAACTATAAATCTATTAAGATTATATTTTAGAATTAGTTCTTTAATCCGTTTTTGGGAATCAGAACTACAAGAATACATATTTTCTTCAACATGTGCAACATATGGCAATTTAGAAACATAATCTACTACTTCAGAAACATTAACAATACCTCCGATATTAAGACCACACTGACATACTAAAATACCTACACGAGGTTCATCCTCTGGTTTTACTGGTATTTCTGGAGGATATTTCAATTTTTTTATATTTTGAAATCTAACAGAATCTAATTTTTCGCTAATTTTAGCAGCACATGCAGAACCTTCAACAACTGCCATTTGAATATCATTGGGTTTTCTAGAATAACCAGTTACGAATATATTCTTTTTTTCAAGTAGGATTATATCTGTTTCACCAATATAACCTAAATTGTTAAAACCCACATTAAGTTGTCTTAAAAGTTCATAATAAGAGGGAGTTGGAGATAAAGCACTAGCTAATATAGCCATATCTACTTCAATAGTTCCAACTTTTCCTTCATCAATATCCTCGTAATATAATTTTAATTTTCCATTATCTAAATTTTCTTTGATATATGAAACATGACCATTTACATATTTAACATGGTATTCATTCTTACTTTTTTCAATAAATTCATAAAAGTTCTTACCTTTAGCTCTGATTTCTGTGTTAAAAATATAACAATCAATACTTGGATCATGTTCTTTAACAACAATTGCTTCTTTAGCCGAATTCATACAACAAATGGCAGAACAATATTTTTTACATTCAGGATGATGAACGTCTCGAGACCCAACACATTGTATAAAAGCAATTGAATTAGGATGTTTTTTATCATCTAATCTTATGATTTGACCACCAGTAGGTCCATTTGCAGATAAAAG